>CAMNAE010000306.1 GCA_946530565.1 uncultured Oscillibacter sp. | reverse complement strand
AGGGCACGGTGATCTTGTTATCAAAATCATAGGTGGTGTCGTTGAACCAGCTGAAGTCGCAGTGCACAGGGTCGGCCGTGAAGGACCCGCTGCCCGCTGCGCCGGGCTTGACCCGGAATTCGGCGGAGAGCGAAAAGCCGGACGAGAAGTCGAGCGTGTTGTCATAGTCGTTCGATTCCCATGAGGCCGAGACAAAGCCCGCTTTGTTCGCGGCCTCGACCGTGCTGTTCGTCAATGTCGCGCCGTTGATGTCAGGAGGCACAAAGCTTACGACCTCAAAGCGCGCACGGTCGAAGTTCAGCCGGAGCTCGGCGACCGTCAGCTTTTCGGCGATGGCGGGGACCTTGATCGTCACGGTGAAGGGCTCACCCTCCGCTGCACTCAGGGCAGTCGACGTGACGGTAAGGTCGCTGCCCGCGGCGAGCGCGCCCGTACTGAGAAGTCCCATCAGCAGGCACAGCGAAATGAGCCAAAGCAAACCTTTTCTTTTCATGATCATACCTCCGTGAAATAAAAGCCGATACTAAACCAAACTAATAATAGCATATGACCGGTCGCGCCGCATGAGACTTTCGGGTCATCGCAGCGACAAAAATCCCTCCCCGGGCGTGAGCTCGGGGAGGGAAGGGGTGCTGTTCGTTCGCTTTACTTCATGCTGTCGAACGGGGAGCTCAGGGCGTTGACGTAGCGCTTGATCAGCGTCGCGTCGTTTGCCTTGACGTTGCCGTCGCCGTTGACATCGGCCGCGAGAGAGCGGTTGGCCTCGGTGGCGGCGTCTTCGGTGCCGAAGACACTCGAGAGCGCGTTCACATAGCGGCTGATGATCGTGGCGTCGTTCGCCTTGACCGCACCGTCATAGTTCACATCGCCGTAGAGCCACAGCTTCACGGTCCCGGCGTCGGCGTCGGCGCCGCTGACGCTGATGCTGACGATCATCGGCACGTACTTGCCGGGCTTGAAGATCGCAAGCTTGTAGTCACCTTCGGGGACGTCCTCGAGGCTGAAGGCCTGCGTGTACATGTCCTTGCCGTCGACGGTCTCCTCGGCCGCGGTGTAGATCGGGCTGCTGACGGCGACCGCGCCGGTGAGCGAGGCGTAGCTGTCGTCCTGCCAGGAGGCGCGGATGTCCTCGTCGGAGGTCGTGTCCTCGTAGAGCATGAAGACCGCGTCGTTCGTGTCGTTCCAGAAGGCCGCCGAGCCGGTGATCTTCCGGTACTGGGCGGTGAGAGAACGGGTCTCGGTCGCGTCGCAGCGGGTGCAATAGCGCGTCTCCTCAACGCCGGGCGTGGTCTCGACCCAGTCGCCCCAGCTGTGGCCGAGCGCCGGGATCACGCCGACGCCCGAAGCAAGCTCGGTGATGCCGTCGTAGCCGGTGAAGTACTTGCCGCACAGGCTGCAGCGATAGCCAGCCTCGTGGCCGTATTCCGTGCAGGTGGCGGCAACCGCCGCCGCGTCGTTGACCAGATGCTCCGTGGTCTGCGTATGGGTCCAGGTCTTGCCGTCGGGGCCGATCGCGGTCAGACTGCACGTGAGGCAGCCTTCGGGATCGGGCGTGGTGACGCATTCGGCCGCGGTCTCGTAGTTCGCGCCGCCGGAGGTGCACTCAAAGATGGCTCTGGCGCCGCTCACGGTGAACTGCGCGGGGTCTGAGTAGTCGTAGTCCAGATAGTAGTACGGGTCTTTGTAGGTGTGCGGCGGCATGTAGTTGAGCTTGATATACACGTTTCCGCCGCTCACGGTCACTTTGAATACGCCGCCTTTTTCGAGCGGGGCATCGCGCAGGAACTCATTGCCGTTCTGATCGACCACCTTCACGCTGATCTCAGAAGCACTCGCGGGGAATTTGAACAGGACGTTGGGCGCAAGAGCGAACCGTGATCCGTAATCGACCTCAGCCTGATAGGTGATATCCTCGATATGCTCATCGTCGATATTCTGCCAGGCACTATCAAATGCGAGATCCTGTTTGTAGTGGCTGCCCGCGGGAAGCGTGGGAGCCGGATAATTCTTCCTCAGAATGTAGCTGTTGACATCATCGCCGTTATAGATGTGGTCGCCCGCTGTGGGCACATGGACCGAGATCGTGCCGAGGTCGGTGATCACCTCTTCAACGATGCCGGTATTCGTGCCGCGCGGGATCGTCTTGCTCTTTCCGTTTTTGCAGCGGCTGCAGAAGCACTCCATCTCGCCGTCTTCGGTCGCGGTCGGGAGCTTCACCCACTCCCATTCGCCCCAGTCGTGGCCGAGCGCGGGCTCCGGAGACTCCGCTCTCTGGTACTTCTCGCAGCCTTCGTTCTGGCAGACGTAGCCGTAGAGCGCGGCGTGGGTGCAGTCGGCCTCGCGGATGCGCGTCGCCTCGGCGGCGTAGCTGTGGCCGAGCTTCGCGGTGCGCTGGCCCTTGATCCGGTCGCCGCAGCGTTTGCAGACGGAGTCGCCGGTGTAGCCGTAGTCAGTACAAGTCGCGGCCCTGACGGTGGATTCATCCAGCTCATAGCTGTGGC
>CAMNAE010000305.1 GCA_946530565.1 uncultured Oscillibacter sp. | reverse complement strand
GCAGCGCTACCAGGGGCTCACGATCTTCATTCAGCCCGAGCTCTTCTCGCAGATGATCCCCGGCATCCTCAACAATCTGGGCGTGGACTTCTCCCGCATCCGCTCTCTTGCCGCAAAAAAGCCGCGCTATTTCGTGCTGCAGGCGACCGGCCACCTCGAAGAGACGCTGATGGGTCTTGTCACCAGCTTTGCGGAAAAGGATCCGCCCTACATGCGGCTGAAAATGCTGGAGCTGCTGCTGTTCCTGAACCGGCCGGAGCGGCTGGAGATCGACGAGGCGCCCGCTTACCTGAGCCGGAAGCAGGCGGCGATCGCCGAAGAGGTCCGCAATATGCTCATGGAGGATCTCGCCTCTCATGTGACGATCCGCGACATGGCCGAGTTCCTGCACGTGGGCCCCACCGCGCTCAAGACGGCCTTCAAGAGCGTTTACGGCACCTCGATCTACCAGTATCAGAAGGACTACCGCCTTCAGGAATCCCAGCGCCTGCTAAGAGACACTCCGCTCTCCTTCACTGAGATCGCGACCGCGATCGGGTACGGGAACGCGGGCAAGTTCTCTTCCGCTTTCAAGGCTAAATTCGGCATCACGCCTACCGCCTTCCGCCGCAGCGCCCGGCAGTATCGCCCGCCCTCCGCTCAGATGCGAAAAGCGGCAGAGGCTACATAAATTGCTCAGCTCCACGCTTTTTATGCAGTGGAGCTGTTTTTTTGTTCATAATTGCCGCCTGTTTTCCCTTGATTTTCGTGTTATTTTGAACTGAAAGAGTAATTTCAGTCATTGCAATCCATTCATTTCAATGGTATATTAGCATCGTATTTTTGTTTTCTAATCGACACACCCGAACGTTTTTTCGAGAGGTGACCTTGTGGAAGAATATAACTGGAAGATCCATTTTGCCATGCCCCTTACCGACATCGGCAGCACGCCCAACTTTCAGAAGTACCGCTTTTTTGACGAAAACGGCAGCGGCGTCGTAACAGCCTGCACGCTCTTCCCCGGTCTGCAGGCGATCTGCAACGACCTGCAGACGTCCCGCTGTGCCGGGACGGTCGATCCGGATGAAAACATGATCGAGATCACCTTCTGCATGGAGGGCCGCTATGAGTGCTCCGTGAGCGAACGCTACTGCTTCTTTGTCGGTCCGGGCAATTTTTCGGTCGGCACCGTCGGCCGCAGAGAATCCCTTGGCGGCTTTCCGACAGGGCGTTACCGCGGCGTCACCTTCTTTCTTGATCTGAATGCCTTTTCCGAAGAGTGCGCCGGTCTGATCAAAGAGCTGGAGCTGCGTCCCGATCAGATCCGCGTGCTCGCCACGAGGAAGCCGCGCTATTTCGTTCTGCAGTATGACCCGCGGCTCGCCGGGATCAGAGAGGGGCTCACCCGCGGCTATGCTGAGCAGGATCTGCCCCTTCTGAAGCTCAAGGCGCTCGAGATGCTCTCTTTTTTGAGTGCGCCGGAGCGGGCGGCCGGCAGCGAGGAGCCCACGTACCTGAACCGCAGGCAGACCGCACTGGCCGTGGAGGTGCAGAAGCGGATCATGGCCGACCTTGCCCGGCACATTACGATCAAAGAGATGGCTGACGAGCTCCAGGCCGGCACCACCGCCCTGAAGCTCGCCTTTAAGAGCGTCTACGGCATCTCGATCTACCAGTATCAAAAGGACTACCGCCTGCAGGAGGCGCAGCGCCTGCTGCGCGAGACGGCAAAGCCCTTCGGCGAGATCGCGCTGATGATCGGCTACAACAACGCCGGCAAGTTCACGGCCGCCTTTAAAGAAAAATACGGCATGACACCGACAGAGTACCGCCGCGCGATGCGAAAAACAAACAGCAAATAAAGTTCGACGACCATGAGCGCCCCGCCGCGGGGCGCTCATTTTTTGCTTTTCTCATTGCCTCAGGGGCGCAGCCTTGCTATAATGGGGATATTGAGGCGGCTGTCCGCCGGCTTGCGCTTCTTTTGCGTGAACCCTTAGCGCAGGAGGGGCGTATCGCGATCACCGGCGCATCTTTCTGCGTTGACCAGGGAAAGGATGGGACCGTGACTTGGACCTGAAATTTGACACACGCGACAAAAAGCCGCATCTCTATGACGCGGGCCTTTTCTCCCTTGCCGCGGTGGCGGCACTGGCGTTTTTGCTCAGGGGCGGTCATGTGCTCGCCGGCACCGCGCTCGTGATCGGGAGCGGGATCGTGCTTCTTGTGCTGCTGCAGCGCACCTTCATCGGGCAGCTTAAGTACAATCCCTACTCCTACAACACGATCATCTACACCGGCTTTTCGCTGTTTCTGCTCTCGATCATATTGACGCATGTGTATAATCTCGTGCAGCAGCTGCTCCATCCCGACGTCTGGTCCTGGAGGGAGAGCCTCTTTACGCTCATATACTCCGCGCGCAGCTATATGCTCCTCTCCTTCCCCTTCATTCTGGTCTTTTCCTGCGCGCTCGGCATCTCGAACAGCTCGCTGATCCGACATGAGGGGCGGCGCTTTGTCAACATACTCGGGATCCTTCTCTCGGTGATGAT
>CAMNAE010000304.1 GCA_946530565.1 uncultured Oscillibacter sp. | reverse complement strand
CCATGTCCTTGGCCGTGACATAGAGCGGCTCCGTGAAGCTCACGCCGAGACCCTTGCGCTGGCCGAGCGTGTAGCAGGCAGCGCCGCGGTGGCGGCCGAGGATGTTTCCGGCCTCGTCGAGAATGTCGCCGGGCGTGAAGGCGGCGCCGTTGTAGCGCTCGAGAAAGGCGCCGTAGTCGCCGTCGGGGATGAAGCAGATGTCCTGCGAGTCGTGCTTGTGCGCGTTCACAAAGCCCCGCGCCTCCGCGATGCGGCGGATCTCGGGCTTTGTCATGGCGCCAAGCGGGAAGAGCGTTTTTCCGAGCGCCTCCGGCGTCATGCAGCCGAGCACGTAGCTCTGGTCGCGCGAGAGGTCGAGCCCCTTTTTTAAAACCGGCAGGCCGCGCCGGTCGGGCTCGATGCGGGCATAGTGCCCGGTCGCGATGTACGCGCAGCCGAGCTTTTCGGCCTGATGGAGAAGCGCGCCGAATTTCAGATCGCGGTTGCAGTCGATGCAGGGGTTCGGGGTGTCGCCGGACGCGTAGCTCTCGGCGAATTTTTTCACGACGCAGCGGTCAAAGTCGCTGCGGTAGTCGAAGACATAGTGGGGGATGCCGAGCCTGCGGCAGACCGCACGCGCGTCCTCGACATCCTCGGGCGCGCAGCAGGTCCTGCCCTTTGGCGGCCGGCGCTCGGCGTCATAGAGACGCATCGTCACACCGAGGACCTCGAAGCCCTGCTCCAGAAGAAGCCACGCGGCGACGGAGGAGTCGACCCCGCCGCTCATGGCACAGAGGACTTTTTCCTTCATAACAGATGATCCTTTTACGAGAAGAAGAAATAGTGCGCGAGAGAGCACCAGACGAAGAGCGTGAAGATGCTGAAAACGGTGCTCCAGAGCGTGTACTGGTGCACGAGCGCGCGGTCGCCGCCGATCGCGTCGACCATGATGCTGCTGCTCGCGGCGGAGGGGGAGGCGAAGAAGGCGATGAGCGCCGAGATGATCGCGGGGGTCAGCGTGAGCACGCCGAGGCTCTGGAAGCCGAGCATGACCGCGAAGCCGACGAGCGGCGTGCCGACAAGGCGCATGAGTACGCCGATGACGACGAGCTTTTTCGAGGCGTGCTCGGTCGGGTCGTTGATCTGGGAGCCGAGCACGACGAGCATCATCGGCGAGGCCGCTGTGCTGAGATTCCGCAGGAACGTGAAGAGGAAGGGGAAGGCCTTCGAGAGCTGAAAGACCGGCTCGCCCGCGGACGTGTGGGGCATGAGGTCGCGGATCAGGAGACAGAGCGCGCCGAGAAAGAGACCGCGGATCAGCGGGTTCGTGACGATGCCGTGCAGGATCGCGCGCACGTCGACCTCGGCGCCCTCGCGGTCGGTGTAGATCGTCAAAAAGACGACCGCGAGCATGTTGAAGAGCACGACGACCGGCACCTGCAGCGCCGCGCCCATCTGCAGCCCCTCGGCCCCGTAGAGCGCGGAGGCAAGCGACAGCCCGATCACCGAGTAGTTGGAGCGGTAGGTCATCTGGATGATGACGCCCTTCTGGTTGCGCCGCTCGGCGGTAAAATGCGCGAGCACCATGCCGCAGACGACGACGACCGCCAGCGCCGCGACCGCCGCGCCGATCAGATTAAAGGGGAGATCGCGGATGCCGTGCATGTCGTAGACGTTTACGAACATCATCGCGGGGATCGCGTAGTTGAAGAGGAACTTCGTGAGCCGGCGCTCGGTATTGGCGTCGAAGATCCCCCATTTTTTGATGAGGTAGCCGAGCCCGATCAGCATCACCATCGGGGTGACGGCGTTGAAGGCGAAGATAAAGCTTTCCAGCATGTGTCCGAGCATGTTTGTTCAGCGCTCCCCCGCAGGCAGAAATTCCGGGCCGAAGCTCTCGGGCAGAAGCTCTGAGAGCGTATAGCGGGCGGTTTTGCCCGTGCCGCCGACGCAGAGGATCTCGAGCTCCGGCGCGGCGAATTCCCGCAGCACCTGCCGGCACACGCCGCAGGGCACGCAGGGCATCTCGCTTTTCCCGGCGATCGCGATGCGTTTGAAGTCCCGGTGTCCCTCGCTCACGGCCTTGACGATCGCGGTGCGCTCGGCGCAGATGCTCGGGCCGAAGGCCGCGTTTTCCACGTTGCAGCCGGTGTAGACCGTGCCGTCGGCGCACTCGAGCGCGGCGCCGACCGGGTGGTTCGAATAGGGGCAGTAGGCGCGCTCGAGCATCTCGACGGCGCGCGCTTCCAGTGTGTTCATGAAAAACCTCCTGCGTTGTTCTCGGGACCGCAATGAGACAGGCCCGCGTGTCTCCGCGCTGGGGGATCGGGGCGGTTAATGCGAAAGACGGTTACAAAACGGTAACACCACAAGTGTGGGATTCCTTCCCCCAGCGGGGGAAGGTGGCGCAAAGCGCCGGATGAGGGAGAAGGTCTCGACAAGCTCTTACTTCCGTATGGCGTGCCACACTGAAAGCTTCTCCCTCTCCCGCTGCCTGCGGGCAGCACGGCAGATTGTCAAGTAAGTGCAACAGAAAAAAGCTCAGACGGAGAGCGCCA
>CAMNAE010000303.1 GCA_946530565.1 uncultured Oscillibacter sp. | reverse complement strand
ATAAAAGCCAGTCAGGCAGCCCATCGGCCCCCAGTAGATGACCTCGTCCTTCCAGTCGGGGTCGTTTCGAAGGTAGGTCGCGATGAGGGGCTCGAGCGAGTGCATCGCCGCGACGTCGACGACCGGCTCGCGGTTCGGCCGCACGAGCCGGACATCATAGGTCGTGACCACAGCGCCGCCGACCGCGTCCGCCCGGCTCACATAGATGCCCGGCACGATGTAGCGGTGATCCACGGAAAAGCTCGGTATCAGGTTCATGTTGCTCTCTCCTTATTTGATCTTTGATCATTCAATCATTTCGATAAAAACCGGCGGCTGACGCGTCAGCGCACGACGCGAAGCGATCGGATGCCATAACGCTCCGCGAGGGCGGCGGTCTCTTTCGTGATGCGCTCCCCCGCCATGACGAGCGGGATGCAGGGCGGACAGGCAACGCTCGGCGCCGCCGCGATCCGCCCGACGGCTGCCGGGACCGGGACCGTCTCGGACGCCGCGAAGAGCGCCGCGCGGATGCTGATCACCTGCTCCGGGAGGCCGCTGCTGAGCGTCTCCGGGGTCTTCGGCGCGCACGGCGCCGTCCCCAGTGCGCGTGCGAGCCTGACATAGTCGCCTTCCGGATTTGCGGGTGTGAACATGCAGACCAGGTGATCTCCGTCGGCGTACTCCGGCTCCATAGCCGCCGCCCGAAGCCGCCCGGCGAGCGAAACGCCGCTCATCCCCTCGGGCGCGAGGATCGTCAGGCGCAGCGGATCGCTCTCCAGCACGCCCCAGCCCTCTCCCGTAAGCGCCTTTTTCAGGCGTGTGAGCCGCGCCGCGGCCGCCCGGATCTCCGCCGGACCGGTCGATGCGAGAAACGCGTTGCAGCGGTCGAGCGAGGCGAGGATCAGATAGGACGGGCTGCTCGAGCCGAAGAGCGCCATCGCGTCCTTCGCCCGCTCCCGCCAATAGTCCGGCGCGCGCGCGGCGATGTGCAGATACGCCCCGCCGG
The DNA here is from genome assembly GCA_946530565.1 of uncultured Oscillibacter sp. Taxonomy (GTDB): domain Bacteria; phylum Bacillota; class Clostridia; order Oscillospirales; family Oscillospiraceae; genus Oscillibacter. Next base: position 1,556 of record CAMNAE010000303.1, on the reverse strand, counting down.
TCAGCACCGGGAGCGTCTTGTGCGCCGAGTCGCAGCACCCGTCCGCGCCGAGGTCGAGCGGGTGCCGGCTCCCGGCGAGGAACTTCAGATACGCCCCGTGCGCGTTGTCGACGAGGAACGGCACGCCGTGGCGGTGCGAGACCTCGGCAAGCGCGGCGATGTCCGCCGTATTGCCGAGATAGTCAGGTGATGTTATGTAAACCGCGTTCGGCGCCTCCGCGCACGCTTTCAGCGCCGCGTCCAGCTGCTCCGCGGGCACGTCCGCCGCGCAGAGGCTCGCCCGCTCCCCAGGCGGGAGCCAGGTGACCGAGGCGTCCAGCAGCGCCGCGCCGTATAAAAAGGCCTGGTGGGCGTTCCGCGCGGCGAGGAAGTGCGGGTGCGCCTCCCCCCCGGACGCGAGGAACAGCATCGCCCGGATGCACTGGCTCGAGCCCTCGACCGAATAGAGCGTCTTCGCGCTGCCGAAGAGCGCGGCCGCGTTCTGTTCGCTTTCGGCGATGATGCCGGAGGCTGCATAGAGCGCGTCGGCGCCGGAGATCTCGGTGATGTCCTGCGCAAACGACAATCTCCCGCCGCGGCCCTTGTGCCCCGGCATGTGCAGCCGCGCGGTATCGGACGCGGCGTAGGCGGCGACGAAATCGGCGATCGGCGTCGTCATGCCTGCGCCTTCATCTCCGCCTCGGCGGCGCGCATCATGATCGCGCACTCGATCCGCTTGCGGAAGAGCTCGCAGCCCTTTTCATACACGCCGCGGATCGAGCCGGTCGCGTGCCAGGCGTTTGCCGCGCAGCCGCCGGAGCAGTAGAGCTTCGCCCAGCAGTCGGCGCACTCCGGCCGCGCGTAGGCGTTGCAGGCGCGGAACTCCTCGCGAAGCGCCGTGTTGCTGACGCCGTTCCAGATGTCGCCGAGCTTAAAGCGCTCCTCACCGACGAACTGGTGGCAGGGATACAGATCGCCCCAGGGCGTGACCGCCATGTACTCGGTGCCGCTTCCGCAGCCGGAGATGCGCTTATAGATGCACGGCCCCTCGGTGAGGTCGAGCATATAGTGATAAAATGTGATGGGCCTGCCCTCGCGCTCGCGGCGGAGCATGTCTTTTGCAAGGAGCTCATACTGCTCCTTGACGATCCCGATGTCCTCTTCGGTGAGCGCCGCCGGATCGCCCGGCGCGCAGACGACCGGCTCCATGCTCAGTTCTGTAAAGCCGAGGTCGGCCATGTGGAAGACGTCCTTCGTGAAGTCCGGGTTCGCGTGCGTGAAGGTGCCGCGCATGTAATAATTCTTCCCGCCGCGCGCTTTGACGAGCTTTTGAAACTTCGGCACGACGCGGTCATAGCTCCCCTGCCCCGCGAAGTCCACGCGGCAGCGGTCGTGGATCTCCTTGCGGCCGTCGAGTGAGAGCACGACGTTGCTCATCTCGCGGTTCGCGAAGTCGATCACCTCGTCGTCGATGAGCATCCCGTTGGTCGTGAGTGTAAAGCGGAAATGCTTGCCGGTCTCGCTCTCGCGCGTGCGTGCCCAGGCGACGAGCTCCTTGAGCATCGGGAAGACCATCA
>CAMNAE010000302.1 GCA_946530565.1 uncultured Oscillibacter sp. | reverse complement strand
CGGCGGCATCGGCTCGATCCCCGGTGCCTTCCTCGGCGGGATCCTGCTCGGCATCCTCGAGATCTTCGCCAAGGCCTATATCTCGACCCAGCTCTCCGACGCGATCGTCTTCGCCGCGCTGATCATTGTGCTGCTGGTGAAGCCCTCCGGCCTTTTGGGCAAGGCCATCCGCGAGAAAGTGTGAGGCGCGATATGAAACGACTGAACAAAACACAAAAGCTCAACTACCTCACCTATGCGCTCGTGATCGTCGCCTTTGTCATTCTCTACGTGATGGGCTCGCAGAAGATGCTGAGCTCCTCCCTGAAGGGCATGCTCGTTCCGATCTGCGCGTACATGGTCATGGCGGTCTCGCTGAACCTCACCGTCGGCATCCTCGGCGAGCTCTCGCTCGGCCACGCCGGCTTTATGAGCGTCGGCGCCTTCACCGGAACGGCGACCGCGATCATGCTGCAGGAGGCGATCCCCTTCGCGCCGCTGCGCCTTGCGATCGCGCTCGTTGTCGCGGCGGCCTTCGCTGCGCTCGCGGGCTTTTTGATCGGCATTCCGGTCCTGCGCCTCAACGGCGATTACCTCGCGATCGTGACGCTCGCCTTCGGTGAGATCATCAAGGCGGTCTTCAACAACTTCTTCCTCGGCTTCGACCGCCGCGGCATCCACCTGAGCCTTTTAAACGACACGACCGGCACCGACCCTGCCGGCACGATGATCATCGAGGGCCCGATGGGCATCGGCGGGATCCAGAAGATCTCGACCTTCACGGCCGGCTTCGTGCTCGTCATGATCACGCTCGTCGTCGTCTTCCACCTGACCGGGAGCCGCGCGGGCCGCGCGATCATGGCGATCCGCGACAACACGATCGCCGCACACTCGATCGGCGTGAACGTCGTGAAGTACAAGATGATGGCCTTCACCGTCTCCGCCGCCCTCGCGGGCGCGGCCGGCGCGCTCTTTGCGATGAACTATTCGACGATCGTCGCGAACAAGTTCGACTTCAACACCTCGATCCTGATCCTCGTGTTCGTGGTGCTCGGCGGCCAGGGCAACATGCTCGGCTCTCTGATCGCGGCCGCGGCGCTCACGATATTGCCCGAAGCGCTGCGCCAGTTCCAGAACTACCGCATGCTGATCTACGCGATCGTGCTGATCCTCGTGATGCTCGCGACGAACAACCCGACGCTCAAGAGCTTTATCGAGTCCCTGAAAAACCGCGGCGCGAAGGCCGACGCAAAGGAGGCGCAGTGATATGTTCCCGAAGCTTGTACCTGTGCCCTCCAACGCCTTTGTACCGGAGCGCGACGTTGACAAGAGCCCGATCCTCGAGTGCATCAACCTCGGCATCACCTTCGGCGGATTGAAGGCCGTCGAGGACTTTGACCTCACGATCGGCCGCACGGAGATCGCGGGGCTGATCGGCCCGAACGGCGCCGGCAAAACGACCGTCTTCAACCTTTTGACGAAGGTCTATGAGCCGACGAAGGGCACGATCCTGCTCGACGGTGTCGACACCCATTCCATGAACACGATGCAGGTCAACCGCGCCGGCATCGCCCGCACCTTCCAGAACATCCGCCTCTTCGGCAATTTGAGCGTTGAGGACAACGTCAAGGTCGCGATGGACCAGACCATGCGCTACAGCATGTGGAGCGGCATTTTAAGGCTCCCCGGCTACTGGCGCGAGGAGAAGATCGCGCACGAGCGGGCGCTCGAGCTCCTCTCGATCTTCCACATGGAGGACATGGCCGGTGTGAAGGCCGCGTCTCTTCCCTACGGCGCGCAGCGCCGGCTTGAGATCGTCCGCGCGCTCGCGACGAACCCGTCGCTGCTGCTGCTCGACGAGCCGGCCGCCGGTATGAACCCGGCCGAGACCTCCGAGCTCATGGAGAACATCCGCAAGATCCGCGACACCTTCCAGATCGCGATATTGCTGATCGAGCACGACATGAACCTCGTCATGAACATCTGCGAGGGCCTGTGCGTTTTGAACTTCGGCCGCATCATCGCCAAGGGCACGCCCGAGGAGATCCAGGCCAATCCCGCGGTCATCGAGGCCTACCTCGGCCGGCAGAAGGAGGCGTGAGATATGCAGACGGTATTGAAGGTCGACGACATCAACGTCTATTACGGCAGCATCCACGCGATCAAGGGCATCTCCTTCCACGTGGACGAAGGCGAGATCGTGACCCTGATCGGCGCGAACGGCGCCGGCAAATCGACGACGCTGAACACGATCTGCGGGCTTTTGCGCTCGAAGACCGGCGACATTTCTTTTATGGGCGAGAGCCTTGCGAAGGTCCCCGCGCACAAGGTCGTCTCAAAGGGCCTTGCGCTCGTGCCCGAGGGCCGGCGCATCTTCCTGCAGCTCACGACCGAGGAGAACCTGCAGATGGGCGCCTACACGCGCTCAGGCTCGATCGACGCGGACCTTGAAAAGGTCTACACGTACTTCCCGCGTCTGAAGGAGCGCGCGAAGCAGACGGCCGGCACCCTATCCGGCGGCGAGCAGCAGATGCTCGCGATGGGCCGCGCGCTCATGGTGCGTCCGAAGCTCATGAT
>CAMNAE010000301.1 GCA_946530565.1 uncultured Oscillibacter sp. | reverse complement strand
TTTTCTTGTAATCCCATTTCGAGCGCTCCCATCGCTTTCAAGGCGCCCACCGATCCGCCATAACCGAGTGCGAGCTCGGCTATTTTCCCTTTTTGCCGCATCGGGTCCCCCTTCTTTACGGAACCCGGCGGCAGGTTGAACATCTTCTCCGCTGAGGCTTCGTAGATCTTGCCGTCTCCGTTGAAGACGTCGAGCCTCCAGCTCTCGTCTGCGAGCCAGGCGAGGACCCGCGCCTCTATGGCCGAGAAGTCTGAAACAACAAACTTACATCCGGGCTTTGGAACAAACGCCGTTCTGATCAGCTCGGAGAGCGCCGGCGCCGGGTCAAATACGAGCCCCAGCGCCTCGGTGTCTCCGGCGCGTACTAACTCGCGCGCGCAGTCGAGATCTGCGTCCGGCATTTTGTTTTGTTTCATGTTCTGGAGCTGAATATTGCGCCCGCTCCATCGCCCGGTCCTGCTCGCCCCGTAAAATTGAGATAGTCCGCGTGCGCGGTCGTCCGCGCCTATGCACTGCAGCATCCTCGCGTATTTTGCCGTTGAAGTGATAGCGAGTTGGCTGCGGATCTGCAGGAATCTCGAAACGTCCGGAAAGGCTTTCAGTTCCTCTCTGACCGCTCCGATCGTCCGTTTGTCGAGGCTCGCCACCTCGACGCCCGTCCGCTCTTTGATCCAGCGCTTTATCTGGACAACGCTGTTCGGATTATCAAGCCCCGAGATGTCTTTGGCCTCCGCCTTCAGGGCGTCTTTGATCTCAGCGTCTATCCGTGCGGCGTTGTCCGCCAGCGTACGGTCGATCATCACTCCGCGGTCGTTTATTCGCTGGTCGATGCACCATATCCGGTGCTCGCCTTCGGCTATCTTGTAGCGTTCCAGCTGGTTCCTGATCTCGCGCTCCGTCTCCACGTCGCGCCCGTTGTATGTTTTGTAGTTCTCCCATTTTTCCGGGTCATGCTCCGGAAGGTTGCGGGTGCGCCCTCCGTTGGTCTTCGTCGGCTTGCACGGCTTAGAGAAGTATTGGATCAGATTCTTACCCTCCAGCAGCTTCCGCTTGTCTTCGGAAAGCCCGAGGACGATGCCGGCTGCGGCCAGCGACATCGGCAGCCCCAGCTCCGCTGCAAGGATCATAGTGTCGTCCCATTGCTCCGGCGGCATAGGCTCGCCGAGGTACCGCGCGAGGCATACGCGTTCAAAGTTTGCGTTGAACGCGCATTTCGTGATCTCCTGATCTGTCAGTGCTGTCGTGACCGCATCGAGCTTGATCTTCTCCGAGACCGCGCTGTCCGGTCTCTGCGCAGTCAGGTCGATTACGTCGACCGGGTCGTCGTCGAAGGCGTACGCGAGGAGTAGGATCTCGAAGTCCGGGCTCTCGGCGTAGCGATAAACGCCCGCCTTTGAAAGGTCCACGCTGCTGTATGTTTCGATGTCGATGCTGAGTGTTCTGCGTGTTTTATAGATCGCCATAATAACTCCTTATCGCGTTATTGCGTAGCGCGAGGAAGGGATCCCCCGGTCCGCGCTTAAAGTCCGGCGTGTGCCGTTCTTGTCCGTCCTCCCCCATCTGTATGCAAGCGAGGCAGGTTTTGCAGCGCTTCTGGCACGGCAGCAGTCCCTTCTTGCGAGCCATGCTCACATCACATCGTCTTTTAGCCATCAGATTAAATCGTCCTCAAAATCATCATCCCAGTCCGCGTCGGTTACTATTCCGCCGGCCAGCGGTTCGCCATCTGATACCTTCATGACGCCGTTAAGCCCTGCGCTGACTCCGATCTTGCCGGTGTGCTCATATACGTAGAAGTTGAGCACTGCGCGGCCGTAGCATCCTGAATAAATATCCTGTTCGTCGGTCAGCGGTGTTTTGTCGCTGTATACGACGACCGGCTTCCTCTTGCTGTTCGTGCTCATTACCATGCAGCCGGCGCACTCGGGTCCGTATTCGTCGCCGTTCTCCTTCAGGCCGTCGCCGTCGTGGAGCGTTGTCGGCATCTTGGCCGGCAGGCGCTTGCCTGGGTTCTTCTTTTTAAACTCCTCGATTGCAGCGTTCTGGGCCCTTTTTATTTTGTCCAGGGTGTGGGTGTCCTCTTTCGGGATCAGCAGCGTGACGCTGTACTTCTCCGCGCCGTCCTGCATTACCTTCGGCGTAAGCACTGATACATAGCTCAGGCGGCAACGGCCCGTTGTGATTTGCGTAGCTTTACTCATTTTGTCTTCTCCTTCGTTTCTCTTTTCTGGTTCGACTCTTTATTCGAAGCGCGGGATCTCTTCCTCTCGCGTGCTTCCTTCCTTTGCGCCGCCTCGTTTTTGCGAGCGCGTTCTCGGCCTTCCTCACGCTTCAGTTTTCGTTGAAGTGCGCGCCGTTCTTTTCGTCCTGGGCTCTTTTTCATCCTTTTCCTCCTGACTAATGATCGCGTACGCTGCGGCCAACACCGGGATTATCATCTCGCCTCCGTAGGCGACGTCGCCCCGGATAAACACCCCGGCTGCTATGGTGGCGAGCGTTGCGGTCAATGTAATGATCGTGATTCTCTTCATCTCTTTTTCTCCTCTTTACTCTTCGTTGAAT
>CAMNAE010000300.1 GCA_946530565.1 uncultured Oscillibacter sp. | reverse complement strand
ACATGAAGCCGGCCTCCACATCGTCCTCGGGGGATTCGTCCGGCTGCTTCATGAGCGAGAAGTAGATGTTCTCGCCGCCGTCGAGCGTGAAGACGCCCTGCTCGTCATTCATCAGCTCCCACTTGCCCGGGTACTCCACGTCGTCGTAGGTGAAGACGCCCGTGCCGTCGTCCTCGAACTCCAGATACACGTTGATGATGTCGGCGTCGTCGACGCCGTAGTAGCCGAGCTCGGTCGTCTCGCCGCTCTGCTTGCTGATCTGGAACTTTCCGATCCAGTAGGTCTCCTCCATGCCGTACGCGCCCATATCCACCTGCGTCATGGTCTCCGGCTCAAAGCGCGGCGGCACGTATTCATACTCATAATCTTCTTCGTCGTAATCGTCGTAGCCGTACTCCGGGTACTCGGTGGGCTCCATGAACTCGCAGTCCTCGCAGTACTTGTCCTCGAAGTACCACATGTTCGACTCGTTCTGGCCGAAGGAGCAGCCGACGAATTTCAGCTTGGAGCTCGCGTTTTCCTCGAAATAGCCGCCCCATCCGCTGCCGTCGAAGGTGCAGGCGGTGAAGGTGAACTCGCCGACACCGCTGTAGATATCGAAGGGACCGAACTCGCAGTCGCGGATCGTGGAGTTGGAGACGTACAGGTTGCCGCTGTTTTCATAGGCGCCGATGCCGTAGACGCCGCAGCCGTAGAGGTCGCAGCTGCGCACATAGAAGTTCTGCGTCTCATAGAGGTCGATCACGTTGCCGGAGCAGTCGCCGGTATCGGTGTGGCCCAGCGTGAGGCATTCGAGCGAGATATCAGAGCAGTTTTCGAAGTACAGCACGGAGGCATAGCGCGGGTCGGTCACGAGCTCGGTCGCGGCCGGGTCGTCGCTGCCGCCCGTGATGGTAAGGCCGTCGACATTGATGATCACCAGCTCAGCGCCGTCGTAGACCGGGCTGATGTGCACATACTCGTGCTCTTCGTTCCACGCGTCCATATCCCTGACGTTCGGGAAGCCCTTGAGGAAGTCCCAGACGTTGTAGCGCCCGGGCTCGATCATGATCTGCGCGCCCGGCTCGATCGCGGCGATCAGATCCTCGATGCTCTTGACATGGATGAAGGGGTCGCCCTCTTCGCTGCCGCTGCCGGCCTGTCCGGCGCCGGTATCGCCGGGCGTCGCGGGGGTCGTGACCGCGGGGAGGCTCGCGGGCGCGGCGCTGTTCGATGCCGGCGCCTCGGTCGCGGTCTTCTGCCCGCCGCAGCCCGCGAGCAGGGCGGCCGTGAGGGCGAGGGGCAGGAGCGTTTGCAAGAGCTTATGTTTCATATCCAAATCCTCCTTGTCCGAAATGACGCAACTCTTCCTGATGATAAATTCATCATACCCGTTTACGCGGCGTTTGTAAACCACCGAACAGGTAGTTGACGGCAAAATTTGCCGCCGGGCGTGCACCGGGCAGAGATCTGTGTTATACTGATCTTCAAACGTGATATCCGCCCGGGAGCGGGCGGGGAGGGACAGAACATGGACAAGCTTTCGGTACTGCGCGACTATTTCGGCTATACATCCTTTCGCGAGGGGCAGGAGACGCTGATCGACGGGATCCTCTCAGGGTGCGACGTCTTCGGCATCATGCCGACCGGCGGGGGCAAGAGCCTGTGCTACCAGGTCCCGGCGCTGCTGCTGCCGGGGATCACGGTGGTCGTGAGCCCGCTGATCTCGCTCATGCAGGATCAGGTGACGGCTTTGCGCGAGGCGGGCGTCCCCGCGGCGTTCATCAACAGCTCGCTTTCGGCCGACGAGGCCCGTGCTGCCTACGCGGATATCTACCGCGGGCGCACGCGGCTCGTCTATGTTGCACCGGAGCGGCTGGAGGCCGAGGGCTTTTTAAAGCTCTGCGCGGAGGTCGCGGTCGATCTCCTCGCGGTCGATGAGGCGCACTGCATCTCCCAGTGGGGCCAGGACTTCCGGCCGAGCTATCTGCGCATCCCGCAGTTTCTCGGGCGGCTTCAAAAGCGCCCGATCGTCGCGGCCTTCACCGCCACGGCGACCGAGGCCGTGCGGCGCGACGTGATCCGGCTCCTGACGCTTCAGGATCCGCAGACGGTCGTCACCGGCTTCGACCGGCCGAATCTCCGCTTCGAGGTGCGCCGGCCGAAGAGCAAAAACGCGGAGCTCGACCGGCTTTTGAAAGCGCACGAGGGCGAGAGCGGGATCATCTACTGCTCCACGCGCAAAAATGTCGAGCAGGTCTGTGAGCGGCTGCAGGAGCGCGGTTACGCCGCGACCCGCTACCACGCGGGACTCTCGGAAACTGAGCGGCGCCGGAACCAGGAGGCCTTCGTCTACGACCGCACGCCGATCGTCGTGGCGACGAACGCCTTCGGCATGGGCATCGACAAATCGAACGTGCGCTTTGTGATCCACTACAACATGCCCATGAGCCTGGAGGCCTATTACCAGGAGGCCGGCCGCGCCGGGCGCGACGGAGAGCCGGCGGACTGCGTGCTGCTCTATTCCGGCGCGGACGTGCAGACCGCGCGATGGATGATCGAAAACGGCGAGGAGAACCCGGAGCTGACCGA
>CAMNAE010000299.1 GCA_946530565.1 uncultured Oscillibacter sp. | reverse complement strand
GCGGCTCGAGCGTGCCGCCGGCGAAATGCGGATCGAAACGAGCCCCGGGTTCTGCCTGCGCGTCACCATAGCGAAAGAAGCCGCGAAAGAAACCGCGAAAGAATCAGCGAAAGGAGGCGCCGGATATGCCGTATAAGGTTCTGATCGTCGAGGATCAGGAGATGCCGCGCCAGCTCTTCGAGATCTTCGTAAAGTCCGACACCCGCTTTGCCCACGTCGCCTCGATCGGCAACGCCGAGCTCGCGATCGATTTCTGCAGCCACGGGCGCGTCGATCTTGTGCTCATGGACGTGATGACGGAGCTTGGCAGCAGCGGGCTTGACGCCGCCGAGGCGATCAAGAAAAAATACCCGCAGGTGCGCGTCATCATCGTGACGAGCATGCCCGAGGCTTCGTGGCTCAAGCGCGCGCGGGAGATCGGTGTCGACAGCTTCTGGTATAAAGAGGCGCAGAAGGAGCCGATCCTCTCGGTGATGGCGCGTACGATGGCGGGCGAGCACATCTACCCAGACGAGCCGCCCGCCGTGCAGATCGGGTATACGACGAGCCGCGATTTTTCCGAGCGGGAGCTCGAGATCCTGCGGGAACTCATCACGGGCGACAGCAACGGGGAGATCGGAGCGCGGCTCGGCATCTCGGCCAACACCGTAAAATACCACGTGCAGAACATGCTCGATAAGACCGGCATGCACACGAGGACCGAGCTTGCCGCTGTTGCGCGGAGCCTCGGCATCGTGATCAAATCATAAAAAACCACAGGATTCCCGGAACAACCGGAAGACCGCCTGCAGATCCAGTGCAGGCGGTTTTTTTACGCAAACTACCCGTTTGGCGGGGGAATCATCCGTCTAAAAACGCTATGATAGGAGCATAAAAGAGGGACATCCCCTCAGGAACAGGAACTTACGCCGCATGAAAAACGGCGGCAGCATGAAAGGAGCAAGTAGAATGGGACTTTTCAGTAAAGAGGCCTGCACCTTCTGCGGCAAGGAAGTCGGGATCATGCACCGCAGCAAGCTGAAGACGAAGGAGTTTATCTGCAGCGACTGCCGCAATAAGACGAATCCCTTTGCGCGCATGGACTACACCACGCGTGACGCCGCGCAGAAGATGATGGAGCAGCTGCCGCAGGACGCCGAATGGCTGCAGAGCGAGCTCAAGCGGCTCGAGGCCGAACGGACCAGCCGCTTCGTCGTGCAGGACGACCGCGATTATGATCTCGGAAGCAAGCGCGTCAATTACAAGTGCGTCCACGCGCTCGGTGTCTTCCAGCTCTACTACAGCTCGCTGAGTCACTATCAGTACAGCCCGGTCCTGTATTTCGACCGCATTCTGCCCTATCAGTTTGAATCCGACATGGACAGCACCTTCTTTGCCGATTCCCGCCGTGCAGAGATCATGGACAAGGATGCAGAGTTCGTAAAGGTCAACGTCTCCAAGGATGCCGAGGGCAAGATCACGAGCTGCGAGGTCGTGATCCCCTATCAGGACAACTGCATCCACGAGATCAAGATCAGCGATAACGTCGACAGCGAAGAGCAATGCCGCCCCTTCTATGACCTCGCCGCACAGATCAACAAGGACCGCCGCATCTGCATCGAGCAGTACATGGATGATATCCTGCGCAAGGAGCGCATGCAGGTGCGCAACCTGGGCGACACTGCGGCCGCGGCTGTGAAGGCGGCCGTGACCGGCGGCGACGTGCAGGAGGCCGTGAAACAGGGCGTCGAGACGGCAAGCGACATCGAAGAGGGCAAGGTCAAACAGGGCTTCTTCGGCAAGCTCTTCAAGAAGAAATAACATCGTCTTTTGCAAACAAGAATGAACCTGAAAAGGAGGATCCCCTCATGAAAAAATCCACCGCAGCCATACTTGCTGCCGTCATGGCGCTTTCTCTTTCCGCCTGCGGAGGCGGCAGCAGTCAGCCGGCCGCCTCGTCTGCCGCGCCCGCCGCACCGGCCGTCTCGGTCGCGCCCGAAAACAAGGTCAGCGAGGGCAGCTACGCCAACGGCGACGGCTCGTTCAGATTTCTTTACAGCTACGACAACAAAGAGGCCGTCATGAAGACGCCCGAGGGCGCCGAGGTCGAGGCCTTCGGCATCTATGACCCCGCCTACGCGCCGAAGGAGAACGTGATCCAGAGCAATTCCCTCTCCTTTGCGGCCCCGGAAGATCTCTGGTACTGCCAGGCGAGAGACTACGAGAGCTGCTATGTGACGAACATCGAACACCTCGCGCAGTATTATTTCAACGGCGAGCTGGACGAGGAGGGCCAGGCGGAATATCCCGTCTACGGCCAGACCGTTCAGGAGCTCGGCTTCCAGTATCTCGGAAAGCCCGTCCTGCTGATCCAGTCTCAGTATCAGTCCGCCTCCGGCATCGACTGGACGACTTCGTTCGTCGGGATCGAGTACGACAACAAGTCCGCCCCCGACGGCGGCAAGGGCCTTGTGGGTCTGGATTTCTTCCAGGAAGAGTACACGAAGGATCAGATGGCCTGGGTCGCCGGGCAAATCTTCGGCGTCGACTCCGGCGTCAAGGGCGACCCCTTCGATGAGGACGCGGCGGCTTCC
>CAMNAE010000298.1 GCA_946530565.1 uncultured Oscillibacter sp. | reverse complement strand
CGCCGGCGCTCGGCAGTGTCTGGGATACGGGCTATGTCGTGCTCGGCGACCCGGGGATCCCGCACGCGCTCGTCCCCTGGGCGCATTTAAAAGAGACCGACCCGGCGGAGCTCCGGGCGCTCGGGAGCGCGCTGCGCTTCTCAAAAGCCTATCCGAAGGGCGCGAACGTGAACTTCTATGAGCTCCTCGCGCCGGACCACCTGTTTCTCAGGACCTTCGAGCGCGGGGTCGAGGATTTTACCTACGCCTGCGGCACCGGCACCGGCGCGCTCGTGGCCGCGCTCACGCTCGCCGGAAAGGTGAGCGGAAAAAACGTGCGGGTCGACATGGCCGGCGGCACGCTCACGATCGACGCGGAGCTTGAAATGAGTCACATCGCGAATCTCTACCTGACCGGGCCGACGGCGGTCGTGGCGATCGGTGAGGTGTTCGTGTGAGGCGGCAGGCGCGGAAAATACTTGCCGGCGTCCTCGCGATTACGCTGCTCTCCGGCTGCGGGGCGCTCGCACCGGCTCCGCCGGCGGACGTGCCGCCTCCGGAGATGATCGCCTGCATCCCGCTCGACGACCGGCCCGACAACGTCGAGCGGCCGGAGTATCTCGCCGCGTCCCTCGGCTATACGCTCGTCTTTCCCGACATGGAGCTCTTCCGCACGCGGCTCGACGGGCAGGGGACGCCGGCCTCCGGCGACCGCGCGGCGCTGTATGAGTGGCTGCTGAAGCAGGAGGCGCAGGGCTGCGACCGCTATCTCATCTCGCTCGACCAGCTCCTGTCCGGCGGGCTCGTCAGTTCTCGCGCGCTTTCGGGCGAGACGCCGGTCACGCTCTCCGACGGGCGGACGCTCAGCGAGGGCGCGCTTTTGCGGGAGCTGATCGAGACGCTCACCGCCGATGAAGAAAACCGCGTCTACCTGACCGACAGCGTCATGCGCCTGGCCCCGACCGTGGGCTACGGCGGCTATACGCTCGAGGACTACAACGCGATCCGCGCCTACGGCATGGCCCCGCGGCCGGAGGCGGGTGAGCTGACGGCGGAGGCCGTGCTTGCGCTCGAGGGGCTTGGCGCCGACGGTTCACCGCTCGACCCCGCCGCCTTCGGAACGGACGGGCAAAAGACCGCGGCCTATCTTGCCTGCCGCGCGCGCAAGCTCACGCTTGCCTGCGAGGCGGAGACGCTGCTTGGCGATCTGGACGGGCGCTTCCGGCTGCTCCTCGGCATCGACGATTCCTCGGCCGAGGACTGCGTGCAGAAAAACGAGATCGCGCTGCTCCGGGCGGGGCTGCGCGAAGCCGACGTGCTGCTCTCGGGCGTCGACGATCTGGAGTTCAAGGCGCTCACGCGGCTCTACCTCGACGAAAAGGCGTCGAGCCTCGGCATGGCGGCCGCTGTGCGCTATTTCGGCGGCACCGAGGATCTGCCCGCCTGCGACTACGATTTTCAGCCGCTTAAAACCGTGGTTCGGGAGCATTTCGACTACTTCGGCCTGAAGCTGGCCGAGGGTGAGGACGCCGATTTTGACTGTCTGATCCTCACGCAGCCATCCGAGGGGACGGACCCGGACGCGGTCGTGACGGACCTGATCGCGGCCCTGACGGCAAACGCGAAGGCGAAACGCCCCACCGTGCTGATCGACGCCGGCAACGGCCGCTACGCGCCGATGCTGCAGCAGCGCCTCACGCGCGAGGTGTCCCTTGGCGGGCTCTTGGCCTACGCGGGCTTTCTCGACATGGCGATCGTGACCGGAACGGCGCTTTCGCACGGCGTCGCGAGGTTCGCGCGGCTTTCCTGCGACGCGGCGCGCTCGCCCGAGGCCGAGAACGCGTTCATAAAGACGCTCGCCGACAGCCTGATCGTCGACTTCTGCTTTAAAAACGACGTGCGCCCGCGGCTTTTGACGCGCGTGCGCGGGGAGCTCGGCGGCTCAGCCGACAATTTTTGCGTCCCGCAGCTCGATATCGACGCGCTGACCGCCTGGGTCGACGCCGAAATGCTCGATGCCTCCGCGGCGCTGCGGAAGAACATCGCGGGCAGCAAAATGCTCACCGCCGTGGCGCCGCGCGTCAGGACGCGGAAGGTCGGGGCGGTCGGGATCGCGAACTGCCGCTATCCCTGGCAGCGCGCCTTTGAGATCACGCTGGATATTTCCTGCGGGAAACATTGACGCGGCGGCGTTTCTGCGGTAAAATCTGCTGAATAAGCAAAAGGCCAAACGGCCCCCCTGAAAGGGTCGAACCGTCCGGTGGACGGTTCGAAGGCAGCCCGCAGGGCTGACTGAGGGGTCCCTGCGTTCCGCGCAGCTCGGTTACGAACCGTCCGCCGGACGCCCCGGGCGACCACACAGGGTCGCCCCTGCGGCCCTGCTCCCTGAGCGGGAGAAATGAAAACTGCAGAGACGGAGATGATTCCTTCCCCCAGCGGGGGAAGGTGGCATCCACCGTCTCCCGCAAGGTGGATGACGGATGAGGGAGAAGATCTCGATCAGCGCAGATCGGGTACTTTCTATCGAAGTCGCAGCCTTCTCCCTCTTCCGCCCAGTGTGCGCACTGGGCACCTTCCCCCGCTGGGGGAAGGAAT
>CAMNAE010000297.1 GCA_946530565.1 uncultured Oscillibacter sp. | reverse complement strand
CCCCGCCGGCGTCGTTGCCACGACCTTCTCGACCGAGAAGAAAAACTTAAAAGAAAGATTGGAGCAGATCATGACTTATAAGAAAAGCGCAGCTCGCGTGATCGCCGCTGTGCTGACGCTCGTACTGCTCGCTGGCTGCGGACTGGTGGCCGGTCCTGCCGCGGAGAAGGCAAAGGAGCCCTCTGCGCCAGATAGTTCCGAGGCCATCCGTGTGAGCAGCGTCGACGAGTTTCTCGCTGCTATCGCGCCGAACGCGCTCATCCTCCTTGACGAGGGCGAGTATGACCTTTCCACGGCGTCGAATTACGGGCAGAGCGACAGTCCCTATTACTCCTGGGTCGCCGCGGGAAATGACGGATATGAGCTGGAGATTCACAACACCGACAATTTGAGCATCTTCGGCGCGGGCATGGATAAGACGACCCTCGCCGCCGTGCCGCGCTACGCCAACGTGCTGAAGTTCGTGAACAGCCACGGTGTCACGCTCTCCGAGCTGACCGCCGGCCACACGAAGGAGCCCGGCTACTGCCAGGGCGGCGTGGTCGCGCTCGAGAACTGCAGCGAGGTGTCCGTGCTGTACTGCGGACTCTACGGCTGCGGCACAGTGGGTGTGTCCGCCGCCGACTGCAGCGACCTGAGCGTAGCGGACTGCCATATTTATGAATGCAGCCACTATGCCGTCAACGTCACGCGCTGCCGCAATGTGCGCGTAACGGACAACGAGGTCTATCGCCATGGTGTACGTGAGGGGCAGGGTCCCGCAAGCTCGCTCTTCTTTTCCTCCAACACCGACGGCTTCATCGTCTGCGGCAACAGCGTGTATGGAAACGCTGCGCAGTACCTGCTGAACTGCGCCTTTACGAAGAATGCCTTCTTCCTGACGAATGAAGTATACGACAACCGTTTTGATTCCGCTGTATTTTCCTTCGATCAGTACCCCGGTGTGGTGGACGGCTGCACCTTCCGTGACAACAGCGCCTATGAGCCCGGCAAAAAGCTGCTGTGGACGATGAGCCGTGAGTTCGACATCGTCGATCGCAACGGAGAGACGCTCTCCGACGCAGCGCTTGAGGCGATGACGCTCGAAGAGATCGACCCGAACAGTGTCTTTCCGCCCGTCCAGGCGGAGCGTGCCGCTGCTGTCCCCGTGGGTGAGGAGATCCGGGTCTCGACCGTGGACGAATTTCTCAAGGCTATCGGGCCGGAGCGCACAATCGTGCTGGACGCCGAGCTTTTTGATCTCTCGACCGCCGCCAACTACGGCTCAAAGGGTGGGGAGTATTATTACTGGAAGCAGAACTTTGACGGTCCCTCGCTGGTCATTAAGGACGTAAAGGGACTTACGATCAAGGCCGCCTCGGACGCGCCGAGAGAGACGACGGTCTCCGCCGTACCGCGCTATGCCGATGTGCTGAGCTTTGTCGACTGCGACGATATCACGCTCTCCGGCTTTACCGCGGGCCACACGAAGGAGCCCGGCTCCTGCTCCGGCGGCGTAGTGTTTTTGGAGAACTGCACCGGTGTGCGCGTTGAGCGCTGCCGTCTCTACGGCTGCGGCATCCTCGGTCTGCAGGCGCGAAACTGCAAAGATCTGCAGATCGACTCGACCAATATCTACGAATGCTCGCAGGGCGCGGGCAGCTTCTTCCAGACCGAAGGGATCGCCTTCTCCGGCTGCGTCGTGACGGACGTGCCTTCGCCCGCGCTCTATTTCAACACTTGCCGTGATGTGAGCTGGAACGGCGAGGCGCTCGTCGGCATGCAGTTCGATATTGACGAAAACCAGTTGCCTGTCGATCCGGCATCAGGCCTCTCGCCAGAGGAAGCCCTAGAGGCGCGGAAGGAAGAGGTGGAACTGGCCACTCCCGCGTCCATCGCCGAGCTTGAAAACCCTCACTTTTACGATGCGGCACATTCCTATGATCCGAACAGCCCGATGATGCTCTTTGCTGCCGAAATCCAGCGCTTGATTGCGGACGGCAACTGGGAAGAGCTGTCCAAAAAAATGTTTTACCCGCTGGCGGTCTTCTCCGGCGATAGGAGCTTCCACCTCTGGACCGAAACGGAATTTATCAACGCCATGCAGGACGAGGGCTTTTACGAGAAGAACGGGATCGAAGAATTCCGTCAGCGCGTCGCCGCCGCGTCTCTCGATGAGTTCGGCGAGTGTATCTATGGGGACACTTTCTGCGACCATCTGATTGCCTTGTTCCCAGTCGGAGAACCAACAGACCCGGGGAATCTCCGCGTGAGCTGTCTGTCCCTGCAGACGCCGCTCTGGCCGGGCAATCCCGCATACGCGGAGGCCGCCGCTCCGACGCCGCAGCCGTAAGGGAAAAAAGACAATCTCAAATACGGGGCTGCTGTCAAGCTTTTTGCCGGCAGTCCCCTTTTTTGAAATGCAGAGCTCGCCTCTTCCGAAAGAAGAGCGGCGGGCTCTGTTTCCGTTAATTTACAGAAAGCGCTTTCCTTCATTTTCGTTGACGAAAAAGGGGCAAAATGAAATAATGACGACAAAGGGTACCCAAAACGAAAATAATATTGGAGGAAATGCAATGAAAAAGTTTCTGTCGCTGTTTCTTGCCATTGCTTTGAT
>CAMNAE010000296.1 GCA_946530565.1 uncultured Oscillibacter sp. | reverse complement strand
CGTCGACCTCTGCCGCCTCGCGGGGCTCAAGGAGTGCGGCCTTTGCTGTGAGATCATGCGTGAGGACGGCACGATGATGCGCGCAGGCGAGCTGCAGGCAAAGAGCAAGGAATGGGGAATTCCCTTCGTGACGATCAAGGACCTTCAGACCTATCGCAAGAAAAAGGACACGCTCGTGGAGCAGGTGGCGGTGACGCGGCTCCCGACGAAGTACGGCGAATTCACTGCCTACGGCTACCAGAGCAGGCTCAACGGCGAGCACCACGTCGCGCTCGTGAAGGGCGAGATCGGCGACGGCGAGGACCTTTTGTGCCGCGTGCACTCTGAATGTCTTACCGGCGATACCTTCGGGTCGCTGCGCTGCGACTGCGGCGAGCAGCTCGCCTCAGCCCTGCGGCAGATCGAGGCCGAGGGCCGCGGCGTGCTCCTCTATATGCGCCAGGAGGGGCGGGGCATCGGCCTTTTAAACAAGCTCAAGGCCTACGCTCTGCAGGATCAGGGACTCGACACGCTCGAGGCGAATCTCGCACTCGGTTTTGCCGCGGATCTGCGCGAATACTACCTCGGCGCACAGATCCTGCGCGACCTCGGCGTGCACACGATGCGGCTTTTAACGAACAACCCCGACAAGGTCTATCAGCTCGGGGACTTCGGCCTTGAGATCGTAGAGCGCGTGCCGATCCAGATGCCCGCGACCGCGCAGGATCTCTTTTATTTAAAGACCAAGCAGAAACGTATGGGGCATTATTTGAATTATCAGTGATATCCAGGGAGCAGGGAACAGGGCCAAGGGCAAAGCGCCGAGCGCCGAGGACCGGGTGAGCAGATTGCTGCTTTCATCTTTATAAAAATCTATATAAATTATTAAGGAGACAGTACTATGAACATCATCGAAGGAAAACTTGTCGGGCAGGGTATGAAGATCGGCATCGTCGCGAGCCGCTTCAACGACTTCATCGTTTCAAGGCTCGTCTCGGGTGCAGAGGATACGCTGCTGCGGCACGGCGTTGCACCGGAGGACATCACGCTTGCCTATGTGCCGGGTGCCTTTGAGATCCCGCTGCTCGCAAAGCGCATGGCCGAGAGCGGCAGGTACGACGCGGTCCTCGCGCTCGGCGCGGTGATCCGCGGCAGCACGACACATTACGACTACGTCTGCGCCGAGGCCTCCAAGGGCATCGCGAACGTGAGCCTCAATAGCGGCGTGCCGGTGCTCTTCGGCGTTCTCACGACCGAGAACATCGAGCAGGCGATCGAGCGCGCTGGCAGCAAGGCCGGCAACAAGGGCTCCGAGTGCGCCCTGGGCGCGATCGAGCTCGTGGATCTTCTGCGTCAGGCATAAGGGGACCCGTAAAGCGGAGCCGGCAGCAAGCACATAGCAGCCGAACAGAAGACGGCGGACAAAGCAGATGTTTTGCTTTGCCCGCCGTCTTCTTGCGCCTTGACGATCGTAAAGAGGCTGCGAAAGCAGTCCTGAAAAAACATCACCAACTTCCGAGGGTTTGACACATTTGCGGCTTCGTGCTATTCTTTTTCCTGAAAAGAAACTGAGGGAGCGATCCCGGGCAGCGTGAGCGCGTTCGGCAAATACGTGTTTACGAACTGCACAAGCCTTGAGACCCCGGACACTCGACTTTTCCTCCGGCTGCGCGGCGGTCTTTCCGCTGGAGCGCGGGGCGGACGAGACACGGCTCTTCGTGATGCAGGAGGAAGCCGTGCCCCTGTGCGAGGAGATCGAAGTGAGCATGCAAGGCAGAGGAAGCTTGTTGCTGGCGGAAAACCTCAAAACGCGAACAATGTCAGTCGGACTTTGATATTGTTCGCGTTTTTTCGGTACTGTTCGCGAAGACATAGGAATTGAACCGGGCTGAGCCGGATGGAGCGGAGCAAAAAACGATATCCGGAAATGCAGTCCTCGAAATGAGAGCAGTGGAGGTATTCATATGAATGTGAAGAAGAGCAAAAGCATATTGTCGGTGCTCACGCTCTGCCTCATCCTCGCCGCCTGCGGGGGGCGGCCGGCGGCTGAGACGATGCCGGTGCAGATCGACTATGACAGCGCGGTCGTGAGCTACCTCGGCCCCGAGGGGACGTATACACAGGAGGCCTGCGGGACCTTTTTTGATCAGCGCGGCGAGTACGTGCCGTATACGACCGTCGCCGACGCGGTTTCGGCGCTGACAAGCGGCGAGAGCAGCTACTGCGTGATCCCGCAGGAGAACACGATCGGCGGCGCGGTCATCGACTACGTCGATACGCTCCTTGCCACTGAAAACGTCTCGGTCGTGGGCGAGGTAGAGCTGCCGATCAACCAGAACCTTCTGGTGCTGCCGGGGACATCGCTCGATACGATCAGGACCGTCTACTCCCACAAGCAGGGCATCGCACAGGGCCGCGTCTGGCTCGAAGAGCATCTGCCCCAGGCCGAGGTGATCGAGGTCTCGAGCACCGCTGAGGGCGCGCGCATGGTCGCCGAGGGCGGGGATAAAAGCTGCGCCGCGATCGCCGCGGCCGCCTGTGCCGACGTCTACGGCCTCGAGATCCTCGCACCCGCGATCCAGAACAACGACTCCAACCGGACGCGTTTTTATGTGCTCTCTTCGGAGG
>CAMNAE010000295.1 GCA_946530565.1 uncultured Oscillibacter sp. | reverse complement strand
CCTTGCCGTTGATCGTGACAGCCGTTTCATCCGCGTTGAACTTCAGATCGCCGCAGCCGACGACAGCCGCGCGGCCCATGCCGCGGGCAACCACAGCCGCGTGAGAGGTCATGCCGCCGAACGCGGTCAGGATGCATGCGAGCTGGGGAAGCGTGATGCCCTCGCGCAGAAGGAGCCCCGAGAAGAGCACCGCGAAAAAGGGCGCGAGCTTATTGAGCATGTTCGCGTCGGAGAGCAGCATGTGGTCGATCGCGTAGAAATTGGTCACGACGCCGAGCGAGCCGACAAAGCAGCGAAGAAAGAGCGGCAGACGCCCCTCCTTCGGGAGCGTGATCTCCCGGCGGGCCTTAAAGAGCATGCCGCCCGCGACGAAGACGGCGATCAGATTGCGGAAAAAGGTCTTCTGGAAGGTCGGGACGTCGCCGGCAAGGCGCACGCAGGTGCTCATGCAGGCGAAGAAAAAGGCGGCGGCGACGATGAAGGCGATGCCTTTTGCGCGGGAATTCATGGCGTCCGTCGCCTCCTCAGACCGTGAGATGCACGGCAAAGCCCGCAAGATCGAGGTCGAGGTAGGCAAAGGTCCGGCGTCCGTTCCCGTCGCGCTTGACGGTATCCTCCTGCACGCCGATGCCCTTTTCGGCGAGGTAGTCGAGCGCCGCCTCCACATCGTCGCACTGCAGCGCGATGTGCCCCAGGCGGCCGATCGTATCGATCTTCATGATCTCGAAGATGTCCCCTGTGAAGATATGCGTTTCGTCCTCGTCTCCGCGCGCAAGGCCGAAGAGCGACATGGCTTTCTGCGCGGTCTTTTCGGCCTCGGCGGCGCTTTTATGGTTGATGCCGACGTGCTTGACGCGGAATTTCGGTGCGGTCATGGATATGCACTTCCTTAAGATAAGTTCAGTTTTAAGAGTCTTTAACAGAGTCGAAACATATTATCACATTTTCCGGCGGAGTGAAAGTGTTTTTTGCGCCGAAAACTCCCTCTTGCTATTTGACGCGGAATTCACTATAATTGAATAAAATACGGCGGGGAATGACCTTTTCCGCTGTGTGTTCTGCACAAGGGCGTTTGGCCGCACGGCGCGGCCGGCCTTGTGTAACGAATGGGAGGGAGCTGTCTATGGAAATTCTGGTACTGGAGGCCAGTACGACCTCGGCAAAGGCGATGCTCTACCACACCGACACCGGCACCTTCGAAACGGCCGGCAAGGAGTACGCGGTCGAGCCCGGCGGCGACATCACCGCCCGCGACATCGAGGGCTGCTACCGGCAGATGATGGCGGTCGGCAGCGAGCTGGCCCACGGCAGGCATATCGACCTCATCTCGCTCAGCGGCACCTGGCACTCGGTGGCGCTGTGCGATCAGAAGATGGAGCCGGTCACGCCGGTCTATCTCTGGTCCTATACCGGCGCGGCGCAGGTCTGCCGTGAAAAGCGGCAGGACGAGCAGTACGTCAACGACTTCTACCAGCGCACCGGCTGCATGGTCAACGCGATCTATCCGGTCTTCAAGCTGGAACTGCTCAGGCGCCGGGGCTGGAAGCTTTCGGACTATATCGTCGTGAGCCAGGGCTCCTACAACACCTGGCGCATGACCGGCGAGCGCGTCTCGACGCGCTGCCTGACCTCGGGCACGGGACTTCTGAACACGCACACCCGCGACTATGACGACGATATCCTGAAAGAGTACGGCCTTTCGCGCGCGCAGCTCAATACCCTCGTCGACGCGGGCGCGGTGTACCCCTTAAATCAGGAGGGCGCGCGGCTTCTGGGGCTGCAGGAGGGCATCCCCGTGATCCCGACGAACTCCGACGGCGGACTCAACCAGGTCGGCGTCGGCGCGCTCGAAGAGGGCGTCGCGACCTTCTCGGTCGGCACCTCCGGCGCGCTGCGCCTGAGCTCCGCCGTGCCGGTGCTCCCCGAAAAGCCGAGCACCTGGTGCTATCTCTCGCCCAAGGGATGGCTGACCGGCGCCGCGACGAACGGCTGCTGCAACTGCGTCGACTGGGCCAAGGCGAAGCTCTTCCCGCCGGGGACCGGCTACGGCGAGATCGAGGCCGGCATCTCCGACCGCGTGACGACCCCGGTCTTCCTGCCCTTCCTCTTCGGCGAGCGCTGCCCGGGCTGGGACGATGACCGCAAGGGCGGCTTTGTGAACATCCTGCCCCAGCACAACGCGAACGACCTCTACCGCGCCGTGCAGGAGGGCGTGCTCTTCAATCTCTATCACTGCTACCGCATCCTCGGCTCCGTCGCCGCGCCCCCCAAGGAGATCAAGATCTCCGGCGGTATCCTCAACTCCCTGCAGTGGAGCCAGATGTGCGCCGACATCTTCAACACGACCCTCACGATCGACAACGTCGTCCAGGGCAGCATGCTCGGCGGCGCGGTGCTCGGCATGGAGCAGCTCGGCATCATCGCCGACGCGAAGGACTACAAGCCCCAGGTCTCCGGCACGATCGTCCCGAACCCCGAGAACGTCCCGCTCTATCAGGAGAAGTTCGAGCGCTATTTGAAGGCCTACCGCGCCTCCGGCGGGAAGGTGTGAGAGCAGGGCCAAGGGCCAAGGGGCTTGGCCCCCCTGAAAGGGGTAGCGAGCCCTGCGCTGCCGGTGGCAGATGAAGCAG
>CAMNAE010000294.1 GCA_946530565.1 uncultured Oscillibacter sp. | reverse complement strand
CCGATGTGCGGCGCGGCGGCAATGAGCCTTTCGAGCTTCTGCGTCGTATCCAACGCGCTGCGGCTGAATCTATTCAACATTCGAGACGCCGCCAAAGATAAACCCATTCGAAACGCGATCCCGGAACTGAACATCCCGGGCGCTGATGAGAAAACAACTGAGGAGGAATCTACCATGCAGAAAACCATGAAGATCGAGGGCATGATGTGCGAGCACTGCGAGGCCCGCGTCAGGAAGGCGATCGAGGCTGTCCCCGGCGTTGAGAGCGCCCAGGTGAGCCACACTGCCGGCACCGCCGTCGTCACGCTCAAAGAGGATGTGAGCGCCGAGACATTGAAGGCCGCCGTTGAGGCGCAGGACTATCAGGTGCTCGAGGTCGCCTGATCCGCACGCTGTAAAAAGCTGAAGAAGCCGCAGAGCCTTAAGTGCTCTGCGGCTTCTTTGCGTGGGAAACCGGGGTCCGGCGCGGGGAAACGGGGCAAAAGGCGCCGGGCGATGCTGGGGAAAGGAGATGCGCGGGATACGCTGCCCATGCGGGGGATCCGGCGCGGGGAAACGGGGAAATGCGCCGGGCGGTGCTGAGAAAGGGAAATGCGGGGGATGCGCTGCCCCAAACGGGGGATCCGGCGGGGGAAACAGGGAAATGCGCCGGGCAGTGCGGGGAAGGGTCTTATGCGTTGGCGCCGACCAAGGGGGCGCTGCTTCTTTTGAAACGCGGGAGCGCGCCGGGGTTTGCAAAGTGGGTGATGATGTCTTTGCGGGTGACGATGCCGATGAACTGATCGAGATCATCCACCACAGGAACAAAGTTCTGGTTCATGGCCCGTTCCAGAAGTTCCTCCATGGTCACGGTGATGCGGACGCTTCTGTAGGTTCTGGTCTGAAGTATGTCGCGGATCCGGAGACCTTCCAGATCCTTCATGCTGCGAGGGAGCTCCGGGAACTGCTCATCACCCTCGAGCAGCTTCCACAGAAAATCGCCCTCGCTGACTGTCCCCAGATACTTGCCGCTGCGGCTCAGCACGGGGATGGCGCTGTAGCCGTGGTGCTTCATTTTTTCGAGTCCCTGACGGAAGGTGTTATCTTCATAACAGCAGACGACCTGATGCTTCGGGAGCAAAAAGTACGCAACGTTCATGTCCAGCCTCTTTCCGAAGGAGGTATCCCTTCCTTCATCTATAAGGTAACATAAAACGCGTGTCTATTTGTTACAAAAGTCTAAAGTTTTCGGAAATTCTACCGTTTAATCTGTGATATTTATGAATAGCGCGAGCGGGGGATATGAAAAAAAGTTGTTAACATAATGTCCTTGATTGAAGCGGGATTCTGTAGTATAATACCGCTCAGGGTTTTTTCGGAAGCAAAACCCATGTAATCTGCGCAATTTGGGAGGGAAGCGGAACTTTTTTAAAAAGATCGGCGTCAACACAGCAAGCAACGTGATCTTTCCTGCAGCGCCAGCGCCTGGCATCTTTATTATGATGACAGGACGACGAGGAGAAGAGTGATCGAAGATTCGGCGGATGCTCTTCCGCAGCAGCGGCTGTGTCACGGGATCGCAAATATGCGGGTGACCGCAAAACAAATCGATCCCGACCGCTTTTACCGAAAGCGCCTTTGCGCGGCGTGATCGGGCTTCCGCATTTTCTGAAATACGGAGGATTCAATTATGTGTGGAATCATCGGCTATGTGGGCTCTCGTCAGGCGGCGCCCATTCTGCTTGACGGCCTTGCGCGCATGGAGTATCGCGGCTACGACTCTGCCGGTGTTGCGGTGCGCTCCGAAAAGGCGGGGCTGCAGGTCAAGAAGAGCAAGGGGCGGCTGCATGCCCTCGCTGACATGCTGCACGGCGGTGCGGATCTCGACGGTACGCTCGGCATCGGACACACACGCTGGGCTACGCACGGTGAGCCGAACGATGTCAACGCCCACCCGCATATCAGTGCCGGCGGCAACATCGCGCTCGTCCACAACGGCATCATCGAAAACTATCTGGAGATCAAAGAGCAGCTGCAGCGCCAGGGCGTCACGTTCACGTCCGAGACCGATTCCGAGGTCGTTGCGCAGCTCCTGGAGTTCCATTATAATGAGACACACAATATGCTCGAGGCGGTCGGCCGTGTGCTTCGCCGCATCGAGGGCAGCTATGCGCTGGGCATCATCTGCTCAGATTTCCCGAATGCCCTGATCGCGGCCCGCAAAGACAGTCCTCTGATCCTCGGCTACGGCGAAGACGGGAACTTCCTCGCCTCTGACGTGACAGCGATCCTGAAGCACACGCGTGAGGTCACCTATATGGAAGACGGTGAGATCGCGGTGCTCACCGCGAACAGCGTCGATCTCTTTGACAGCGAGATGACGCCGATCGAAAAACCGCGCGCGACGGTCGACTGGGATGTCTCCGAGGCCGAGAAGGGCGGATATCCGCATTTCATGCTCAAGGAGATCATGGAGCAGCCGGAGGCGGCGCGCAAGACGATCTCGCCCCGCCTGCACGATGGGAAGATTATTCTGGACCAGGCTGTCTTTACGCCGGAGTATTTAAAGAGTATCAGCCAGATCTACATCGTCGCCTGCGGATCCTCGTACCATGTGGGCATGGTCTGCCGCTATACCTGGGAAAAGCTGCTACATCGC
>CAMNAE010000293.1 GCA_946530565.1 uncultured Oscillibacter sp. | reverse complement strand
AGGCAGACCGCGCCGCGCGGCTTCCCGATGTGGCACCCTATGCGCTCGAGGGCGTCGAATGGTACGAGTGGACCGATGGCGCTAAACTGGCTGAGGGCGGGACCTTCCAAAAGGGCCATGTCTATGAGGTGCGGCTGACACTTGTCGCCGACGGGGACTATGAATTCGACGCCGCGGGCGATATGCCGGCGGCCGTTGCGGATGTGAACGGCGCGAACGCGAACGTGTCTGCGGTCGGCGGCAGCAGCGTCAAGGAGCGCATCTGCGTCTCGTATGTCTTCCCGGAGGCGGAGCCGGTCTACATCCCGAACGTCGGCCTCTCGGTCGATCTCCCGGTGCACGGCGCCGAGGCGGACTTCACGGATCCGAGCCTCTCCTCTGCCTATGCGCTCGATCAAAGCGTCGTGGACGCCGCTTATCACGGCGGGATCAGCTGGCAGGATACGACGGCGAATGAGTTTTTGAAGCCCGGCGACAAGATCGTCGGCGGTCATCACTACATCTACACGGCCGTCCTCGTCCCCGCGGCGGGCTATGAATTCACCGATCCGCTCGAGCAGGCGTGCATCAACGGCGCGGACTGCTGGTTCGCGCTCGAGGATGGCCGCGTGACGGCCTCTGTTGAGTTCGACGCCCCCGCGATCGTGATCGATCAAATCCTCTCAACAGTCATGGAGCCGGCGCCCGGCGCGGCGGTCTCTTTTAAGGCCGCTGTGCCTGAGGGCGCGGGCTATCAGGTATCAAATGTGAGCTGGTACGACAATACCGCCTCCGTCCCGATGCTCAAGGGCGACAGCTTTACGGCCGGGCACAGCTATCTTCTGAGCATCGACCTGATCGCTGATGCGGGCCATGAATTCCTGAGCAAATTAAAAGATGACGAGTACTGGCCCGCCGACGAGCTCACGGCGCTGATCAACGGCGAGAGCGCCGAGACCTGGAGAATTTACGAAAAAGATGCGCGCACGCAGATCAGCATCGAGAGGGAGCTTCTGTGCAAGGCTGTCGTCGACAGCGTCAGCGCCGAGGTCGCCGTCCCGACGCCCGGCGCCGCTCCGGCATCAACGGCGGAGCTGCCCGAGGGCGCGCCCTGGACCGTCAGCAAGCTCACCTGGTACGATCATGCGCAAAACGCGCTGGCCTCCGACGCGGTCTTTTTGGCTGACGAGACCTACAGCGTGCGCATCGACCTCGACGCCAAGAGCGGCACGGTGTTTGATGCCGAATACGATGAGGTACTTGCGCGCTTCGTGCCGTCTGACGCGATGAGCGGCACGGTCAACTCCGGCGCCGCAGGGGTTTCGGCGACGGGCGACGCCGACGCGCGCGAGCATCTCAGCCTTAGCTGCAGCTTCCCGCCCTGCGGAAGAACGATCGTGACCTTCGTCTCGGCCGACGGGCTCCGGGCGCCGAGTGTCGGCGAGAGCGTGCTCGCCTACCGCTCGACCTGTCCTGTCAACCTTCCCGCGGACGCTTCGTGGAGTTATGAGGACCTGCCTGTCTGCGACATGGAGACAGAGACGCCGCTTGATTACGACGCGGTCTTCGAGGCCGGGCAGAGCGTGAACGTCTATGTGCTGCTGCGCGCGAACGACGGCTACGCCTTCCCGTCGGAATACGATCCGATCGAGGGCGCCTACCGCGTGAAGACGGACGCCATCGCCGGCGAGCTCAACGGCACGGGCGCTTCTGTCTTCAGCGCAGAAGACCGCGACGGACGCTTCTATGTGCAGCTTTTGTGTGTGTACGACGTCGTGCAGCCCGAGGTCGCTGAGGTCGACGTGAGCGGCCCTGAGACGATCACGGACGGGGAGAAGATCCCCTTCAGTGTGGGGATCCCCGCCGGGGCGCAGTACTCGGTGTCGGACGTGAATACCCAGAGCTTTATTCACGGTGTCAGGTGGTATGACAAAACCGCCGACCGCTATGCTTCTGAGGGCGAGGCCTTCACCGGCGGACACAGCTACCGTCTTGAGGTCTGGCTTGCGCCCGTGAGCGGCTATGAATTCCAGGTCGACGAGGTCGAGGGCAATGAGATGCAGAATGTCGCCTTCCGCTACAACGGCGCGGACGCCGGCTTCGTGGATGAGATCGTCGGGCTGAACATTCGCGCGAACGGACTTGTGAGCGTAGAGCTTGACTGCGCAGCTGTCGGCACGCCCGCCGAAAACTATGTGAGTCGCGCCTATCAGACGATCCTGAACCGCGAGGCCGACGAGGCGGGGCTTGCCCACTGGGTTGCGGAGCTCGAGGGCGGCGCCTCCGCGGGCGAGATCATCCGTGAGTTCTTCCGCTCGGCGGAATACGCCGCGCGCGGCATCGACGCGGCCGGGACCGTGCAGCTCTGCTACCTTGCGATGCTCGACCGCTACCCCGACGAGGAGGGCCTTGCCAACTGGACCGCGCTTTTGGAGGACGGCTACTCGACGACGAAGCTCGTCGCGGAGTTCGTGAGCAGCGATGAGTTCCAGGCGCTCTGCTTAAGCTACGGCCTCAACGCCGGGACGATCACGCTTTCGGAGCGCGACCAGAACAGCAATATCACCAGGTTTGTGCAGCGCTGCTATGCATACGCGCTCGAGCGCGAGGCGGACGAGGCGGGCCTCAACGAGTGGTGCGCGCACCTTTTGAACAAGGACCTCG
>CAMNAE010000292.1 GCA_946530565.1 uncultured Oscillibacter sp. | reverse complement strand
GTTCGGAGAAATATAAGCGTGGTTCGGAGAAAAGTGGACTTTGTTCGGAGATCCAGGGGCGTTGGATGCGCAAAAAGTGATCTCGGCTGTAGCAGCACATCTTATTGTAAGAACCAAGGATATTGAGGAGTCTCTTTTAAACGCAGACTTTGCGGCAGATCCGGGATCTGATCCCGGATCTGCCGCATTTTCTCTTGCGTCCCTGCAAACTCTCTGCTATACTGTTGGCAGATTCAGGAATAGATCCCGGATTTGCCAAACATGGGTTGTCGAAGGGGGTAAGACCATGGAATACATCCACCGCGCGATCGAGGATATCCTGCTGCACACCGACAGGACCTTCAAATGTGTGCTCGTCACGGGGGCGCGGCAGACGGGGAAGACCGAACTCATCCGCACGTTTTTTCCCAACCGCAAATATGTGCTTTTGGACGACCCCTTTATCGAGGAGCAGGCAAACGAGAACCCGAACATGTTCATGATGCTCAACCCGCCGCCGGTCATCTATGACGAGGTCCAGCGCGCGCCGGGGCTCTTCCGGCACATCAAGATCGCCTGCGACGATACGAAGGAGCGGGGGCGTTTTGTTCTCTCGGGCTCGCAGCCGCTGGAGCTGATGGAAAAAGCCTCAGAGTCCCTTTCCGGGCGGGTCGGCATCATCGAGCTTTCAACGCTCTCGCAGCGGGAGATCGACCGCGACCCGTTCAAAACACCCTTCCTGCCGACGATGGATTATGTCACCGCGCGCGCAAAAACGGCGCGGGCGCCGGCCAACCTCTGGGAGCGGATCCACAGGGGCGGCTATCCGGAGCTGCAGGATCCCGAGGTCGACTGGGGCGTCTTTTTCGCAAGTTATGTGAAAACCTATCTGGAGCGCGACGTGCGCAAGCTCTCGGCGGTACAGGACCTGAACGACTTCCGCCGCTTCATGGTCGCCGCGGCTGCCCGGACGGGGCAGATGCTCAATTACAGCAGCATCGCCTCCGAGATCGGCAAGGACCAGACGACCGTGAAGTCCTGGATGTCGATCCTGGAGGCGTCCGGCATCGTGTACCTGCTGGAGCCCTATACGCCGAGCGTTTTGAAGCGGGCGATCCGGACGCCGAAGCTCTATTTTCGCGATACCGGACTTGCAGCTTATCTGACCCGCTGGCTGACACCGGAGACACTGGCAAACGGCGCGATGAGCGGCGCGATCTTCGAGACCTTTGTGATCTCCGAGATCTTAAAGTCCTACGCAAACCGCGGCCTTGACTACCGCTACTGTGTCTCGTACTACCGCGGGCGCGACCGCAAAAAAGTGCGCAAAAACGGCGAAACGCTTGAGGTCGAGAGCGAGATCGACCTGATCCTCGAAGAAAACGGGGTGCTCTATCCGGTCGAGATCAAGCAGAGCGCCGCCGTGACGGCCGACGAGACCGCTGCCTTCACGGTGCTCGATCAGGTGCCAGATAAAAAGCGAGGCACAGGCGCGATCGTGTGCTCCTGCCCGCAGCCGGGGCTTTTGCGTGATAATATTCTGGAACTGCCGGTGTGGTATATATGATCAGGACTTTGCGGCAGATCCGGGATCTGATCCCGGATCTGCCGTGACTATTTTGCCTGCGACACAGGCACGTCACAGCTGTGCGACACAGCAGCGTCACAGCTGCGGCGTCAATTTTTGTTGCCTGAGTGCGCTTTTCGGGGATTTTTCTGTCCCTTTCGGTTGACAGAATCGCCGCTTTCCCCTAAAATGTATTTGTCGATTTTTAGCATAAAACTTGCTATGATTTTGTTAAGAGGGGAGGCGGCTGCCGTGCTGATCGCGTATTTTGTCATCTGGCTGATCCTGAACGGACGCATTGGCGTCGACGTGTTGCTCTCCGGCCTCGTGATCGCCCTTGCCGGGGACTTCATCACGCGGCGGGCGCTGGGCGTCTCTTACCGCCGCACGCTCGGTCGCATCAAAAAGCTCCCGACGCTCCTCGAGCTCTTTCTCGTGCTGATCGCCGAGATCTTCAAGGCGAATCTCCATGTGCTGGGCTGGATCTACCGCCCGGGACGCGAGCGCGAGCCGGTGATCGTGGAGTTTGATCCGGGACTGAAGACCGAGATGGCGCGTGTGGCGCTGGCCGACTGCATCACCCTCACGCCCGGCACGATCACGGGCGACCTTTCCGAGAGCGGGCGCTATCTGGTCCACTGCCTCGACAGGAGCATGGCGGAGGGGCTGGACCGGAGCCATTTCGTCCGGCTGCTCTCGGAACTGGAAGGAGGGGAAGGGTCGTGAGTTTTTCGGAATTCAGACACATCGCCTGCCTCATCGCCATCGGTGTTCTGGGGATTCTCGCCCTTTTGAGCCTTGTGCGCGCGATCATCGGCCCGCGCATCTCCGACCGCATCGTCGGCGTGAACCTGATCGGCACGCAGGTGATCGGCATGATCGTGCTCACCGCGGTGCTGCTCGGCGAAGAGGGCTTCGTGGACATCGCGCTCGTCTACGCGATCTTGAACTTCCTCTCGGTGGTCGTGCTCACGCGCATCTTCATCGCCGCGTACCGCCGCCGCATCGCCAAAAAAGAGGAGGAGAAAGCATGACGATCACAGAAGTGCTGCGGCTTGTTTTCGGCGTCCTCTTTCTCGCCTTCGGATTGTTCATCTTCA
>CAMNAE010000291.1 GCA_946530565.1 uncultured Oscillibacter sp. | reverse complement strand
AAAGGAAGAGACTTCGGTACCGCAGATTTATAAGCTGGATCTGGATGGACTGCATTGATCAACGGTGGATGACATAGAAATGTCCAATTAAGCGTGAGCTTCGGTCATTCGGATCCGTAACGAAATGGATCCCCTGTTCATGATGCCCCGCAAAAAGCGCAGATCGAACATGCGGCAAAAGCGTTTTCGTTGCATTTGCGCTGCATTTATGCTGCGATTTGAACGACCGGGAAAGATTTTTTTGCCCATGTGAAGGCGGGCAGCGCGTGCGCAGAAGACGGAAGCTGCGTGATCTTGAATGAGCCCGCTCTGCATCAAAAAGAAGGAGCTGACAGTGACCATCATGGAACCCGTCCGCATCGAGCATCCGATCCCGCCGACGTATGACGCCGAGAGCAGGATACTGATCCTCGGGAGCTTTCCCTCGGTCAAGTCCCGCGAGATGGGCTATTACTACGGGCATCGGCAAAACCGCTTCTGGCGCGTGATGGCGGCGCTGTTTTCTGAGCCCTTTCCGGAGACGGCCGCGGCGCGGCGCGCGTTTCTTCTGCGCAATCACGTTGCCGCCTGGGACGTGATCGCCTCCTGCACGATCACGGGCTCGTCCGACAGCTCGATCCGGGACGTCGTCCCGAACGACCTGCGGCCGATCCTTGCGGGCTCCCGCGTTGAGAGGATCTTCTGCAACGGCACGACCTCCTTTTCGCTCTATCGCCGCCATACCGAGCCGCTGCTCGGCGTCCCGGCGGTGAAGCTCCCCTCGACGAGCCCGGCCAACGCCGCCTGGAGCCTCGAGAGGCTCACCGAGGCCTGGCGCTGCATTTTGTAAAAACCGGCGCTGACCGGAAAAACAGAAACCGACTCTTTGAGTGAGGTGACCAACTATGAGACCCTTTGATCTGCTGCTGCTGATCCTGACGCTGACCGTTCTGCCCTCCTGCGCAGGGGCGGGGGATACGGCAGCAAACCAGGCAGCGCAGACTGCGCCCGCGACCGGCTATACGCAGATCACGCAGGCCGAGGCCAAGGAGATGATGGCCGGGGACGACGGGCACATCGTTGTGGACGTGCGGCGCCAGGACGAGTTTGACGACGGGCACATCCCCGGTGCCGTGTGCATCCCGAACGAGGAGATCGGAGGCGAGATGCCCGCGGGACTGCCCGACAGGGATCAGATCATCCTCGTCTACTGCCGCAGCGGGCGGCGCAGCAAGGAGGCCGCCGAGAAGCTTGCGGCCATCGGCTATACGCATGTGTATGAGTTCGGCGGGATACTGGATTGGACGGGTGAGATCGTGAAGACAGAAGCTGAGACAAACGGTGGCGGCGGCTCCGAAGAACGCCCGCCTGCCGTGGCCCCGACGCCGATGCTCGTGGTCCGGGTGAATGAGCACACGTTTTACGCGAGCCCTGCCGACAACCCCTCGGCCGAGGCCTTTGTTTCGGAGCTCAGCCGCGAGAGCATTGAAGTGCAGCTGCGCGAGTACGGCGGCTTTGAAAAGGTCGGGGATCTGCCGTGGTCGATCCCGCGGAACGATACATCTGTTACGACCGTGCCCGGGGACATCATGCTCTATCAGGGCGACCAGATCACGATCTTCTACGGCTCCAACAGCTGGAGCTACTCACCGCTGGCAAAGATCAGCGCCGCGCAGGAGGAGCTCGCCGAGGCCCTTGGCAGCGGCGACGTCACGGTGCAGCTCGAGATCAAGTGGAGCGAGTGAAAAACGGCAGCGACTTAAGCGGCCAATCCGGCGAATCGCCGGATTGACCGCTTTCGTTTGTTGTGGTATAATACCCTGTCATAGCTGTAAACGACCTGGCATTTTTCAAGATGCAATAGAGAGATAAAGGAGGCTGCCATGGCAGAACACTTGAGGCGGCAGACAAAGGAAAAAAAGAGCGGAGGCGGGCTGCGCATCGCGCTCAAGGCGATCCTCGGAACGGGGGAGTTCGTCGGCTGGATCGGGCTCGTGCTCGTGACGATCGCGCTCGTGGGCGGACTCACGGCGCTGATCTTCGGCGGCATCTTCTCGACCTACATCAAGGCCGCTGTCCTTCCGAACGTGCAGGTTCGGGCCGAGGACTACACGATGAAGCTCAGCTCGTTCTTCTACTACAAGGACAAGGCGAGCGACGAGTGGGTCGAGTACCAGACGATCCACGGCACCGAGAACCGCATCTACATCAATTACGACCAGATGCCCGACGCGCTCTGGCAGGCGGCGGTCGCGATCGAGGATGAGCGCTTCTTCACCCACGAGGGCGTGGACTGGAAACGCACGTTTTCTGCCGCGCTGAACCTCTTCAGCGACGATTCCGGCACCTTCGGCGGCTCTACGATCACGCAGCAGCTCCTGAAGAACATGACGATGGACCGCTCGGTCACCGTCAACCGCAAGATCCGAGAGATCTTCCGCGCGCTGGAGTTCGAGAAGAACTACACGAAGGAGCAGATCCTCGAGCTGTACCTGAACACGATCGCGCTCGGCCAGGGCTGCTACGGCGTCGAGACGGCCGCGGAGTACTACTTCGGAAAAACGGCCTCAGAGCTGACGACCGCCGAGTGCGCGAGCCTGATCGCCATTACGAACAACCCCTCGCTCTACGGCCCGTTCTCGACGGTCGTCGTCACGAACCCGACGACCGGCAAGAAGCG
>CAMNAE010000290.1 GCA_946530565.1 uncultured Oscillibacter sp. | reverse complement strand
CGGGTCCGGAGATCGCGGTCGCGACGACCAAGGGTTACACGACGCAGCTCGTTTTGATGACGATGGTCGCGCTGCACTTTGCCGAGCGCATGGGCACTGTGAGCGAACAAGAATATGCGGAGCTCATCTCAGAGCTGACCAATCTTCCTGAGAAGATGATGCGCTGCCTGGATCGGGTCGACGAGCTTCAGTATCTTGCCTCCCGCTTCTTCAATCACAGCTCTGTATTCTTTATTGGCAGAAACCTCGACTTTGCGCTTGGGCTCGAGGGCTCTCTCAAGCTCAAGGAGATCAGCTACATCCACTCCGAGGCCTATGCCTCCGGCGAGCTCAAGCACGGCACGATCTCACTGATCGAAAACGGCACGCTCGTTGTGGCGCTCGGTACCTATCACGCGCTCTTTGACAAGGCGATGAGCAATGTCGTCGAGGTCAAGGCACGTGGCGCCGAGGTCATCGCGCTCACGACCGAGGATCAGGGTGAAAAAATGGCGAAGACCGCGACCGCTACCGTGACGATCCCCAAGACGCATCCGCTGCTGCAGCCCTCGCTTGGGATCATTCCGCTGCAGCTCTTTGCCTATTATGTGGCGCTGCAGCGCGGCTGTGACATCGACAAGCCGCGCAATCTCGCCAAATCCGTTACGGTGGAGTAACAGCGCACTTCGCTTTATCTCTTCCTCTGCCGGGAAAGGATGTTTCATGCAGTTAAAGCACAAGCAAAATCGCTTCCTCGCACTGCTTCTGAGCATGATGATGCTTCTGAGCCTTGTGCCGACGCTGAAAGCCGAGGCAGCATTCAACGATATTTCCGGACACTGGGCTGAAACGGCGATCCGGCGCTGGAGCGAAGACTACGGACTGATCCTCGGCTATGACGACGGGACCTTCCGGCCCGACCGATCGATCACCCGTGGCGCGTTCGCAGGTATTTTGAACCGCTTCATGCATTATCAGACGGCCTCTCCCGACGATACATTCACTGACATCGAGGGAAACTACTGGAAAGGCGACATACTCGCCCTTCACGCAGCCGGCGTCTACCTCGGCAACAACGGCAAGGCGCTTCCGCAGGACACGATCACACGGCAGCAGGCACTCACGATGGTCGCGCGCGCATTTTCGATCACGGCGGACTCGATCGGCCTGCCTTGGGCGGATTCCGATCAGATCGCTGCCTACGCACAGCTTCCGCTGACAGAGCTCGCCATGCGCGGCTACATCACCGATTCGCCGACATATTTCCGGCCCACAGAACCCATCACGCGGGCTGAGTTTCTGAACCTCTTGAACAACATGGTTTCGGTGCTGCTTCAAACGAGTGAAACCTGGAGCCGCGACGTGAAGGGAAGCCTTATGATCAACGCCTCCGGAGGCGCCGTGCTCGACCATATAGACGTCTACGGCGATCTGATCATCGCCCCGGGAGTCACAGGAACGGTGACTCTGAAAGAGGTCTTTGTCCACGGCAGCATCAAGAATTTCGGCACGGCACAGCTGCAGACGGTGTACGACATCCCGGTGCCGCAGGTCGTGGAACCGGAGACAGCACCAGTCACGGCTTCGGAGCCGGAGCAGCCGCCGGAGACAGCGCCCGTTGAGCAGAAAACCGAAGGGGAGACGACCGCAGGGGAGACTACTCCTGGGGAGACTACTACCGGAGAGACGACTGAGCGAGAGTCGACCGAAGGTGAGACGCCCGAGGTAACGGAGACAGCACCTCCGCCGGGCATCCAGCCATCCGAGGTCTACACGCCCTCAGCGCTCACACGTGAAAAAGTGAGTTATAACGGAAAGTACTATTCGATCGAAGAAGGTACGCTCAAAAACCGTCTCGGTGCCGGAGATTTTGAATGGGACGATGACCGGCTGCGCTATCTCGGTGACCGCTATGATGTGGAGTTCGGCATCGATGTCTCCGCCTACCAGAACCGTGAGAGCGAAAACACGACGATCGACTGGGAGAAAGTCAAAAATGACGGTGTGGACTTCGCGTTCATTCGGGTCGGCTTCCGCGGGACCTCTGCCAAGGGCTCATTGAACGCAGATGCATTCTACGGCAAGAACATCACCGGCGCCATGAATGCCGGGATCCGCACGGGTGTCTATTTCTTTGCGCAGGCGATCACGGTGGAAGAGGCGATCGAAGAGGCGGAGTTCGTGATCGAGCTCCTGAAAGACTACGATTTCGACGGTCCTGTCTGCTACGACTGGGAGATGGGCACGGCGAAATACCGTGTCTACGGAACACCGCCTGAGATGGCGACTGCCTGTGCCGTTGCTTTCTGTGAGCGAATCGAAGAGGCCGGCTACGACGCGATGGTCTACGCTGGAACTTATGTCTCCTATATCAAATACGATATGGGCGCACTTTCCCGCTGGCCGCTGTGGTATCCGGAGTACAAGACCGCGAACTCGACAGCGCTTTATCCCCAGCTCTGGTACCGCATGGAATACTGGCAGTTCACCGATTCCTGCCACATCGAAGGGATCGGAGGCCGCGTCGACGCGAACCTGAGATTCTATTGATCATAAGAGATCTTACACGGGCAAAGCATTAAAAAGCTCCCCTCGATCCGATTCGGATCGAGGGGAGCTTTTTGAGAATCAAACGCTGTAAAGTGATATTACTTCGCGGCCTTGGCGGCGCGGACGGCCTCGATCAGCAGCGGGGTGACCTTG
>CAMNAE010000289.1 GCA_946530565.1 uncultured Oscillibacter sp. | reverse complement strand
GTGAGCATTTTCCCGGTTTACTTTCCGCCGCTTCTGTGATAAAGTGTCGAACCGTCCGGCAGACGCTGCGATCCCCGGCCCCTGGCCCTCGGCCCTATTCCCTAATCCCTAATCCCTAATCCCTATATTACAAGGTGATCATCATGCGCATGCGAAAAAAGAAAAACCTGATCCCCCGGATGGAGCGCTGCGACGCGTATCTTGTCCATGACCCCTATGAAATGCGCGGCAAATGGCGCACGCTCTTCCCGGAGGCAAGAGAACTGCGTGTCGAGCTCGGCTGCGGCAAGGGGCGCTTCACCGCTGAGACGGCGGCCGCGGAGCCGGACGTTTTGTTCATCGCGGTCGAGAAGGTCCCCGACGCGATGGTCGTGGCGATGGAGCGCTGCGCGCGCGCGGAGCTGAAGAACGTCTTTTTCTGCGACGCCGACGCCGACCAGCTCCCCGCCTTCTTTGCCCCCGACGAGGTCGACCGCATCTATGTGAACTTCTGCGACCCCTGGCCCGGCAACCGGCACGCGAAGCGCCGCCTCACGCACGGCAACTTCCTCACGCTCTACCGCCAGGTACTGCCGCTCGGAGGTCAGGTGCACTTCAAGACCGACAACCAGCCGCTCTTTGAGTTCTCGGTCGAGGAGTTCCCGCGCTTCGGCTTTGCGCTCTCCGAGCTCACGCGCGATCTGCACGCAAACGGCGTGCAGGGCGTGATGACCGACTACGAGGCGAAGTTCCACGAGCTCGGCCAGCCGATCAACCGCGTCGTCGCGACTGTGGAGCCGTGGACGCCGCCGGAGGAGCCCGAGGAGGACGAGGAAGCGCCAGCCGACGAGACCGCCGAGGCATAAATAAGAAGCGACCCGCCACCGGAAGTGACCGGAGGCGGGTCTGTTCTTTTCATCCTGAGGAGAGTAAGGCGGCGCGGCGCTTGCCCCGATCGTTCAGTAGATAATACCTTTACGCTGTTTGACCTCATCCGGCGCTTCGCGCCACCTTCCCCAGAGGGGAAGGCTTACGCTGTTTGACCTCATCCGGCCAGTGCTGCGCACTGTCCACCTCTGGCCCACTGCGAACAGTCCACCGGACTGTTCGCCCCAGAGGGGAAGGCTTGCGCTCAGAACTCCCGCCGGCCCTCGAGGGCGCGGGAGAGCGTCGCGTCGTCGGCGAACTCCAGGTGCCCGCCCACGGGGATGCCGTAGGCCAGGCGCGAGATCTTCACGTCGAAGGGGCGCAGCAGCCGCGCGATGTACATTGCGGTCGCCTCGCCCTCGGTGTCGGGGTTCGTCGCCATGATCACCTCGTCGACGCCGCCCTTCGCGACGCGCTCGACGAGCGGCTTGATCGCGATGTCGTCCGGCCCGACGTGGTTCATCGGCGAGAGCACGCCGTGGAGCACATGGTAGAGCCCGTTGTACTCGCGGGAGCGCTCGAGCGCGGCGACGTCCCGCGGGTCGGCGACGACGCAGATCGTCTTCGTGTCGCGGCGCGGGTTTTCGCAGATCGGGCAGAGCCCTCCGGAGGAGAAGTTGCGGCAGACCGGGCAGGTCGTCACCTGGCGCTTCGCGTTCACGATCGCCTGCGCGAAAGCCTCGGCCTCGCCCTCGGAGAGCGAGAGCACATGGAACGCGAGGCGCTGCGCGGTCTTGCCGCCGATGCCCGGGAGCCGGGCGAACTGGTTGGTGAGCTCCTCAAGGGGAGCGGGAAAAAAGTCCATAAATGCCCCTTAACCCCGCAGCTCGGCGATCCGCGCCGGGATGTCGGAGGCGCCGTAGACGGCGGAGCCGGCGACGAGCACGTTCGCGCCGTGCTCGATGCAGGTGCGGCAGGTCACGGGGTCGACGCCGCCGTCGACCTCGAGCTCGCAGTCAAGGCCCCTCTCGTCGATCCAGGTGCGCAGCTGCTTTACCTTCGGCATCATGTCGGCCATGAACTTCTGGCCGCCGAAGCCGGGTTCGACCGTCATCACGAGCACAAGGCTCACCTCGTCAAGAAAGGCAAGCGCCGCCTCGGCCGGGGTCTTCGGCTTCAGGACGATGCCCGCGCGCCTGCCGCACTCGCGGATGATCTTCAGCGCCTCATGCGTGCGCTCAGGCGTGTCGGACTCCACGTGCACGGTCACGATGTCGGCGCCCGCGTCGCAGAAGTTCTTCACATAGCGGACCGGCTCGGTGATCATCAGATGCACGTCGAGCGGAAGCGCGGTCGTCGGCCGGATCGCCTTGACGACCGGGATGCCGATCGTGATATTCGGCACAAAGATGCCGTCCATGACGTCGACGTGCACATAGTCGGCCGTCGCGATCTTTTGGATGTCCCGCGCGAGATTGGCAAAGTCGGCGGAGAGGATCGAAGGTGCGATTTTGATCATGTCAGGAAACTCCCTTCCAGTAGTCGCGGATGCGCTCACGCTCTTTGAGCCCGTGGAAATAGCCCTCCTGCCAGAGGCGGCGGAGCTTCGGAACGTCGCGATCGAGCCGCTTGACGCCGAAGGTCGTCTCCGGCGCGAGCACGAGCACGTCGCCGGCGGCCTCGCGGGCAAAGAGCTCGTCGCGGCTCTCGTTGTAGCGCTCGGCGCGCAGGCGCATGGCCTCAACGAACTTCGGATACTTCCGGTAGGTCGCCTCGATCAGCCTGAGCTCCGCCTCGCCGCCGGTCTTCACATAGTCGCGCGGCCGCGTCAGGATCACGACGAGC
>CAMNAE010000288.1 GCA_946530565.1 uncultured Oscillibacter sp. | reverse complement strand
CGTGAAAAGGGGCGCCCCGGCAACTACACGATCGGCTTCTGCGGCGATCTGAAGTTCGGCCGCACGGTGCACTCGCTCGTCAATGCCCTCAGCCGCTACGAAAACGTGAACTTCGTACTGATCTCCCCGCTCGAGCTGAAGCTCCCGCGCTATGTCAAGGAGCAGGCGCTCAAGAGCCGCGGCATCAGCTACATCCAGACGCTCGATCTTGAGTCCGTGATGCCGATGCTCGATATCCTTTACATGACGCGCGTCCAGCGTGAGCGCTTCTTCAACGAAGAGGATTATCTGCGCTTAAAAGACAGCTACATCCTCACGCCCGAAAAGCTCGCGACCGCAAAGCCCGATCTCTCGATCCTCCACCCCCTGCCCCGCGTCAACGAGATCTCGGTCGCGGTCGATAAAGACCCGCGCGCCGCCTACTTCCGTCAGGTCAAAAACGGCAAATACATCCGCATGGCGCTCATTATGAAGCTCCTGGGCATCAAGGTCTGAAGAAGGAGGGCTTGACGAATGAATATCGACAGCATCCACAACGGCGTGGTCCTCGACCACATTCAGGCCGGCAAGAGCATGGAGGTCTACAACCTCCTGCACCTCGATCAGCTCGACTGCCCGGTCGCGATCATCAAGAATGTGCGCTCCAACCGCATGGGCAAAAAGGACATCATCAAGATCGACACCCCGATGCAGGTGGATCTGGACGTGCTCGGCTACATCGACCCGAACATCACAGTCAACATCATCGTCGACAGCATACGCGTGGAGAAAAAGCATCTGCGCCTGCCCCAGCGCCTTGTGAACGTGGAGCGCTGCAAGAACCCGCGCTGCATCACGATGTCGGAGCCGCAGCTCGACGCGATCTTCAACTTAAGCGACGCGAACAAGCACATCTACCGCTGCGCCTACTGCGAGGCGGCGCTGTAAGAGGGAGCTGCCCGCGTTTTCCCGAAAAAAACCGCGAAACAGGGAAAAAAATCATTGACAAGCTTCCCTTTCGCTGGTAGAATAATCAAGCCGCTTTGAATGGGTTTTAGTAAGTGCGCCCATCGTACGATGGCGCCGCCCCCGACAGCGAGCCCGTTATAAAGGAGTTGAACAACATGAAAGCAATCATTGTGACCGGCGGTAAGCAGTACAACGTCTCCGAGGGCGATATCGTCTTCATCGAAAAGCTCGAGGTCGAGTCCGGCGACACCGTCACCTTCGATCAGGTGCTCGCCATCGTCGACGGCGAGAATTCCGTCTTCGGTGCTCCCACCGTCGCCGGCGCCAGCGTCGAGGCCAAGGTCGTCAAGAACGGCAAGGGCAAGAAGATCCACATCTTCAAGTACAATCCGAAGAAGGGCTATCGCCGCCGTCAGGGCCATCGTCAGCCCTACACGAAGGTCGAGATCGGCAAGATCAGCGTCTGATCAGATCAAATGACCCGGATCACCTTCTTCTCTGAGGAAGACCGCATCTCCGGCTTTCGCAGCGAGGGCCACAGCGGCTACGCTGAAGCCGGGAGCGACATCGTCTGTGCCGCGATCACGAGCGCCGTGCGTCTCGTGGAATGTACGGTCAACGATGTATTGGGGCTCGCCGCGTCCGTCAAGGTCCGCGAGAGCGACGCCTCGATCACCTTCCGCCTCCCCGGCTCGCTCGGACCAGAGGCAGAAAGTGCCTGTCAGTCCATCCTGACCGGACTGATGGTCTACCTCGTGCAGCTGCACGACGAATACCCCGACTATGTCGAGGTTCTGGAAGAGGAGCTCTGAGCTCCCGAATACCCCTATTCTACGAAGAAAGGATGGTAGATTGCTATGATTATGATCGGTCTGCAGTTCTTCGCCCACAAAAAGGGCGGCGGCTCCACCAAGAACGGCCGTGATTCCGAATCCAAGCGCCTCGGCCCCAAGCGCGCCGACGGCCAGTTCGTGAAGGCCGGCAATATCCTCGTCCGTCAGCGCGGCACCCGCATTCACCCCGGTGTGAACGTGGGCAAGGGCACCGACGACACGCTCTTCGCCACCGCGGACGGTGTTGTCCGCTTCCATAGGCTGGGCAAGGATCGCAAGCAGGTCTCTGTTGTTGAGGCTGAGTAATTGCGCCAAGGAGCTTCTTACCTGTAAGAAGCTCCTTTTTTAATGTTTTGATCCGTAAGGAGGGCTTCACTATGGCCGTTACTTTTGTGGATAAGGCACGCATCAGTGTGAAGGCGGGCCATGGCGGGAACGGCGTCGTCGCCT
This sequence comes from uncultured Oscillibacter sp., assembly GCA_946530565.1. GTDB lineage: Bacteria > Bacillota > Clostridia > Oscillospirales > Oscillospiraceae > Oscillibacter. The sequence goes on along the minus strand of CAMNAE010000288.1, from coordinate 475 downwards.
TTCACCGCGAAAAATATGTGGCGGCCGGCGGCCCTGACGGCGGCGACGGCGGACGCGGCGGCTCGATCGTGCTGCAGGTGGACGACAACCTCTCGACACTGATGGACTTTCGCTATAAGCGCAAGTACGCGGCCGAGAACGGCATGGACGGCCAGGGCGCCCGCAAGTCCGGCAAGGACGGCAAGGACCTGGTGATCCGCGTGCCGCGCGGCACGGTCGTCCGCGACGCCGAGACGAATGAGATCATGCACGACTGTTCAGACGGCGAGCCCTTTGTGCTCTGCCGCGGCGGGCGCGGAGGCTGGGGCAACTCCCACTTCGCGACCCCGACCCGTCAGGTGCCGCGCTTTGCCAAGGCCGGGCTCCCCGGCGAGGCGCATGACGTGGTACTGGAATTAAAGCTCCTGGCAGACGTCGGTCTCATCGGCTTTCCGAACGTCGGGAAGTCGACGCTCTTGAGCGTTGTGAGCAAGGC
>CAMNAE010000287.1 GCA_946530565.1 uncultured Oscillibacter sp. | reverse complement strand
AGCTCATAGCCCTTTTCGCGAAGATACCGCGCGACCGCGGCCTCGCCGGCAAGCCCGGCGGAGTGCTGCACGCTCATCGCCGCGCCTCCCATTTTTTCAAAAAGCTCATGCGGTGCTCCGGGCAGGGGCCGAATCGATCCAGCCGCTCATAGTGGAGTTTCGTCCCGTAGCCCTTGTGCCGGGCAAAGTCGTAGTCGGGGTATGCCCGGTCCAGCACCTCGGTCACATAGCGGTCCCGCGCGACCTTGGCAAGGATCGAGGCCGCCGCGATCGAGGGGCATTTCCCGTCGCCGCCGACGACGCAGACATGCGCAAGTCCGATCCCGGCGTGCCTTCCGCGGTCGCGGTTCCCGTCGATCAGTGCGAACGCGGGGGCGGGCGAGAGCCCTTCGATCGCCCGCGTCATCGCAAGGATGCGCGCGCTCAAGATGTCGGTCTCGTCGATCTCGCGGGCAGAGACTGACGCGATCGCGTAAGCCGCCGCGCCCGCGCAGATGCGCGCATAGAGCGCCTCGCGCTTCTTCGGCGTGAGCTTTTTCGAGTCGTCGAGCCCCGTCGTGTCAAAGTCCGGCGGCAGGATCACCGCCGCCGCGTAGACCGGCCCGGCAAGCGGGCCCGCGCCCGCCTCGTCGACACCGCAGCAGCATTTTAAGTCCGCGGGCACGAGCGTGCGCTCAAAGTCAAAGGTCAAAAGGCTCACGGCGCCGCCTCCAGCGTGATGCGCCCGAGCTTTCCCGCGCGGAACTCGTCGATGAGGATCTTCGAGGCGCGCTCGGTATCGATCTCGCCGCCCGAGACCAGGCAGCCGCGCTTCCTCCCGCAGTCCTCCAGGATCCGGAGCCCCCAGGCGATCTCCCCCTCACCCTCTTCGCGCGCGGGGATCTCTTTTAAACGGTAGGTCGCTTTCATCGCGTCGGGATAGCGCGATGCAAGGAGCGCTGCAAGGCAGCAGCCGAGCGTCTCGATGTCGAGCACGCTGTCCTTGACCGCGCCGGTGAAGGCAAGATGCAGCCCGACCGTCTCATCTTCGAACTTCGGCCACAAGATCCCCGGGGTGTCGAGGAGCTCCAGGCCGTTTCCAAGCGGGACCCACTGCCCCGCGCGCGTGACGCCGGGGCGGTTTTCGGCCTTCGCGGCGCGCCGTCCGGCGATGCGGTTGATGAAGGTCGACTTGCCGACGTTCGGGATGCCCGCGACCATGAGCCGGAGCACCCGGCCCACCTGGCCCTTTTCCTCATAGGCTTTGAGCTTGTCCTTTAAGAGTGCGCGCACGGCGGGAGCGAAGGCATTCGTGCCCTTCCCCGTCTTCGCGTCGGTCAGAAGGACGCTTGCGCCCTCTTTTTGAAAGAAGGCCGCCCAGCGCTCGGTCTCGAGTGCGTCGGCAAGGTCACAGCGGTTCAATATCACGAGCCGGGGCTTCGCGCCGCACAAAACCGCAAGGTCCGGATTCCGGCTCGATTGGGGAATGCGCGCGTCGAGCAGTTCACAGACCGCGTCGACCTTTTTGATCTGCTCCTCCATCTGCCGCCGGGTCTTCGTCATGTGGCCCGGATACCACTGGATGTTGAGTGACTGCTCCATCTTATGAGAGCCTCTCGATAAAGCCGATGCGCGAAAAGTCCAGAGCGCCTGTCTCGTAGTCGGGGCCGGGCGCGAGCAGGAAGACCGCGCGGCCGAGCACATAGCGCGTATCGACGGTACCCAGACGGTCGTGCCGTGAGTCGGAGCTCCCGTTGCGGTTGTCGCCCATCACAAAGATGCTGCCCTCGGGCACGGTCAGCGGGAACTCCATGCCCTCGGCGGTGAAGGTCGGCTCGTTGATATAGTCCTCGACGAGGAGCTCGCCGTCGACATAGACATTGCCGTGGTCGAAGTCGATATCGACCTCCTGCCCCTCGGTCGCGATGACCCGCTTGACGATCGGCTCGGTCAGAAACGTCGGCTTGCGCAATACGACGATATCGCCGTAGTGATAGTCGGAGTCCCAGATGTTGTTCAAAATCAGCAGGCGGTCGCCGTCCTGCAGGGTCTGGAGCATCGAGTGCCCGTCGACGCCGATCATGCGCACGAAGAAGGTGAAGAGCAGCACGACGAGCAGCACGGCCGAGGCCATCGCCTGCAGCCAGCCGTAGAGCCAGGTGCCGAAGTCCTCGCGCGTCTCCTCTTCTTCCGTATCCTCCGCCTCCTGCGCTTCGGCGTCCTGCGCCTCGGCCGCGGTATCGAGCTCCTGCGCCGTTTCCTCCGGCGCTTCGGGATCTTGTTTTTTTCCAAACAGCTTCGCCATGAAAGAAGCCGCCTCCCTGTCTGATTGCTTGCACTTAAAAAGTGATCGATGCAAAAAAGCGTTCAGAATAGTATACCAAAACAAAACGTGCAGAACAAGCCTTTTTCAAAAGAAAAATCCGGGTTTTTCTTTGAGGGCGGCAAATGAGCCCCTGCCTGAGAAAGGCAGGGGCTCATGTTGTTCTGCGGAACTCCCCGTAGGGAAGATCCCGGTTTTTACTGAAACGATCCTCTTCAGAAGCCGAAGTTTCTGCACATCAGCGCGAACTCCTCGCTCGCGGCGAAGAGGGCGTAGATATCCTGCCGCGTCTGGTCGATCGCGTCGGCCTCGCTTCTGCCGGTCTCAAAGGCAGCGTCATAGGCGATCTCAGCCGCCGTATTCTGCCTGAGCGCGGAGACCCAGTTGGCAAGGCCGGCCGCGTCGGGCTT
>CAMNAE010000286.1 GCA_946530565.1 uncultured Oscillibacter sp. | reverse complement strand
GGACGGTGTAGGTCCCCTCGGCGTAGCCGGAGGCCAGGGCGGGGACCGTGAGCAGCAGGATCAGCAGCGCGGCAAGCGGAAAGGCGCGAAAGCTGCGTATTTTTTTTTGCATACGGGCTCCTCTCCGGGCGTAAATAGAGCGCCCGTTTTTCTTTTGATCCAAAGAAAACGGGCGCAAAAACCAAACGCAGAGGTCTTCTGCGCGGATCCTTGATCGCGGGCGTCGCCTTCTTCGGAGGCTGTTACCACTTTATTTCAGCAGGTTTCCTGGCTTGCGGCTCGCAGCGCTCGCGGCGCCTTCTCATGCTGCATGCAGCACAATGGACGTCTGCCGCGGCGCTCCCCGTTCACAGTGACCGGATCGCTCAGGTTTTGCACCTGATTCCCTCTTCCATCGCGCCTCCGGCAGATGAGCCGGAGGGCGCGAAGCACTGAAACAACTTGTCAAGCGCAGTCTAACACAAAGCCGCCTGCCGCGCAAGGGAGAATGCAGCAAAAGCAAAACGCAGACCCGCATCTGCGCAGGCCTGCGTTTTATTACTTTATAAGTCGAAGATAGTTGTCGATCACGGCACAAATGCTCTCGCGCTGTGAACGGTTAAGACGGCGATAGTTCAAAAGAAGCTGCTGCTCTTCTGCTGTTGGGGCAGTGCCGGCGCGCGGAGCATCTTCTGAAGCTGCTCCTCCGCGGCCGACGAGATCATCCACCGTCGTCCCGAAGAAGTCGGCGAGGGCAATCAGCGTGCGGATATCCGGCTCGATGTTGTGATTTTCGTATTTGTTGATCGACTGCTGGCTCACGCCGATGACCTCGGCCAGAGCCCTCTGCGTGATGCCCCGCTCTTCCCGGAGCTCCCGTAAACGCGCAAGCATGGCAGCACCTCCCTCGTTCATATGTTAACAACGAAGAGGTGTTTTATAAAACTCCTAAAATTTGTTATTGATAACAACCCAAAGTTGTTTTATAATGACAGCAAGACGCCGCACGGGCGTAATAACAACTTAAAACAAAGGGAGTGTACAAACATGGAATTTACAACGATTTTTTGGGTCGTGCTGATCGTTATGATCATCATCACCGCGGTTGCTGCGATGGAATTTGCGAGGATCGCGGAGATGAAGGGACACAGCGGGACAAAGTATTTCTGGTGGTGCTTCCTGGTCGCGCTGTACGGCATTCCGATGGTGATCGCGCTGCCGGATCGCGGGAATGCGGCGGCAGAAGCGCAGGCGCAGAGCGACGAGCTCCCGGATCTGTAAGGAGGCTTCTATGAGCGAACGTTATCAAAAGCTCAACTCTCTGCCGGAAAACCTGTATGCTCCGGGCGCTCCGGTCATCATCGCCGCGGGCTCTCTTTTAAAGGATCAGCAGCGCGGTGTGATCCTCGCGCAGCTCAAGCTCAAAAGCATCGTGCCGGGAACGATCAAGGCCGTCAAGGTGAAGCTCTCGCCGCTCGACACCGTGGGCAAGCCTCTGGGAGAGGGGATCCTCTACGAGTATCTGGACATTGCGGCGCAGCGTGACGCGGAATTCGGGCAGAAGAGCGCGATCAGCTTTCCGAACGCCTCGACCCGCGCGTTTCGCGCCGAGGTGACCGAGGTCGCTTTTGCTGACAACACGGTATGGTCTTCCGACGGCAGCGCCTGGGAGCCGCTTGAAAAGGCAGAGGCGATCACAGAGCCGGAGCTCCTGAAGCAGTACCGCCTGCGTTACGGAGCACTCGCGTCCGTTCGCGCACGGAGAGAGCGGAACCTCTGGATCTGCGCCTGCGGGGCGGTCAACGCGGATGCCGAAAAAAACTGCCACACCTGCAGCAACAGCGCCTTTGAGGTCCTGAACTGTGATTTTGAAGCGCTCGAAGCAGAAAAGCTCGCGCGCCTTGCAAGGGAGGAAGAGGAGCAAAAGCAGCGCATGGCAGAAGCGATGGCAAAAGCGGATGAGCAGGCGAGGAAGCTCAGGAACGTTCTGAAAGTCGCGATCCCCGCCGCCGTCGCAGTCGCAGCCGCAGCGGTCGTGATCACGCAGGTGGTCCTGCCGAACATGCGCTATAACCAGGCGCTCGCATTGAAGGACTCCGGCGCCTACGAAGAGGCAATCGCGGCATTCAAGGCGATGGAGGGGTATAAGGACAGCGCGGCTGAGATAGAATTGTGTAATGAGCTGATCGTTGAGAGGGATAACGCCTACGCCTACAGTCATGCTGAGGAGATGCTTGCATCAGGTAGATATGAGGAAGCGATCAAAGAGTTTCGGCACATTATCGGATATCGTGACGCGAGGGACCGCTATGAAGAAGCAAAGGACGCTGAAGTTGAAGCACGCTATCAGAAGGCGGTACAAAAACTGGAAGACGGTCAGTATTGGGAAGCGATCCAGAGCTTCAGGGAATTAAGAGACTACTCCGATAGTAAGAATAAAATACGTGAAGCATTGAAAGTGGCACGACAAGCAATTCAATCAAAAAAAGGGTTGATTGCCTGCAGCTCACATATTATTGCTGTGGTCGATGATAATAGGGTTTTGCTAGAAACCGATAAAGATGGAGAAGACTATGGGGTTACAGAGGCAAGGAACTGGACAGATATTATTGCAATTGATGCAACATATGACAAAATCATAGGATTGCGCTCTGATGGCACAGCTGTTGCTGCCGGCAGGAATCGGAAAGGCGAATGCAATGTTTCCGGTTGGAGTGATATTATCGCCGTAGATAT
>CAMNAE010000285.1 GCA_946530565.1 uncultured Oscillibacter sp. | reverse complement strand
TATTCCTCCGCCTCGGGGATCGGGAGCGGGGTGCCCTCTTTGGGCGGCTCGATCTCGGGCGGGCCCTCGATGTCGAGCGCATGCTTGAACTGCGTCTCATAGAGCTCCGTATAGACGCCGCCGGACTTCACGAGCTCGGCGTGCTGGCCGCGCTCCACGATCTCGCCGTCCTTGACCACCAGGATCTCGTCGGCCGCGAGGATTGTCGAGAGCCGGTGCGCGATCAGGATGCTCGTGCGCGCGTCGATGATCGGGTCGATCGCCTCCTGGATCTTCTGCTCCGAGATCGAGTCGAGCGAGGCGGTCGCCTCGTCGAAGATCAAAAGGGCCGGATCCTTCAAAAGCACCCGGGCGATCGAGAGGCGCTGCTTCTCGCCGCCCGAGAGCTTCAATCCGCGGTTTCCGACCATCGCGTCGAAGCCCGCCTCCTGATTTTGGATGAAGTCGTAGATATTCGCCTTTTCGCAGGCCGCGATCAGTTCTTCCTCCGTTGCGTCGGGCCTGGCGTAGAGGAGGTTTTCGCGGATCGTGCCGTTGAAGAGATAGGTCTCCTGGCTCACGATGCCGATGCTGCTGCGAAGATACGTCAGGTCCAGCTTCCGCACGTCGGTGCCGTCGAAGTACACGGCGCCGCCGGAGACGTCATAGAGCCGCGGGATCAGATTGATGAGCGTCGACTTGCCGGAGCCCGAGGGGCCGACGACCGCGATGCTCCGCCCCGGCTCGAGCGTGAAGCTCACGTCCTTCAGGATCTCGCGCTCCGGGTTGTAGGAAAAGCGCACATGCTCAAAGCGCACGCTGCCCTGCGCCGCAGTCTGAGGCGTGATCGCGTCGGGCGCGTTTTCGACCTCGACGGGCATGTCGTAGTAGTCGAAAATGCGCGTAAAGAGCGCCATCGAGCGGATCCATTCGACCTGAATGTTCAAAAGCTGATTGACGGGACCGTACATCCTGCCGAGCAGCGCCACCATCACCGTGATGTCGCCGACGGAGAGGTCCGAGTCATAGCGCATGATCAAAATGCCGCCGACGAGGTATAAAAGCATCGGCCCGACGGAGGAGAACGTGTTGATGACGACCATGAACCAGCGGCCTGCCATGCTCTCGAGAAGATTCAGGCGGATCATGCGGCGGTTCACGTCCTCATACCGCGCGTACTCCTTTTCCTCGCGTCCGAAGAGCTTGACAAGCAGCTGCCCGCTCACCGAGAGCGTCTCGTTCAGGATCCCGTTCATCTCATCGCTGCAGCTCTGCGACTCCTGCGTGAGCGTCCAGCGCGTCTTGCCCGCCCAGCGCGTGGGGATCGTAAAGAGCGGGATGATCAGCACGCCGACCGTCGCAAGGATCCAGTTTTCGCGGTACATCATTATGACCGCCGCGATCAGCGTGATCGCGTTCGAGAGGATCGAGCTGAAGGTGCTCGTGACGACACGCTCGACCCCGGAGATATCGCTCGTCATGCGCGTAATGATATCGCCCTGGTTGTTCGTGGTGAAAAAACGCTGGCTCATCTTCTGGAGATGCCGGTACATCGCGTTGCGCATGTCGAAGGTGATGTGCTGGGCGATCCAGTTGTTCAGATAGCTCTCGGCCACGCGGATGAGGTTGGACCCGAGCGTGACGGCGAGCGAGAGCACGATGAGGCGCACCAGGACCGGCAGATCCCTCTCGATCAGGCCCTCGTCGATGATCCGGCCGGTGATGACAGACGGGTAGAGCGAGAGCACCGAGGCGATCGCGATGCACGCAAGCGCGAGCAGCAGCTGCCGCCAGTAGGGCTTGAGGTAGGAAAAAACACGCTTTAAAAGCGGCCAGGTCACCTTCGGGGCGTTGGCCTTCTCTTCTTCGGTCAGGTACCGTCCCCCGCGGGGGCCTCCGGGTCCGGGTCCGGGCATGGCGATCGCTCCTTTCTTTTGTGTCCGTTGTTCGACACATTCAGCATACCATGCCCCGGGAAAAATGCAAGCGTGAGTTTTGGCTGCAGGACGATTCAGACGCGCAGCGCTTGACAGGAAGCGCCCTCCCGTGGTAGTATTTTCATACTTTTTTGATATGTTGAACAGTCCTGCCACCGAAAGGATGATCTGCATGCTTTTGCTGCACCCCGATGAATCCCGCGTCCGCGAAGAATTCGCCCGTTTCGTCTCCATCGACACCGAGAGCCTTTCGGAGCGCGCCATGGCGGACACGCTTTTAAAAACGCTCCATGCGCTCGGCTGCGCGGTGGAGGAGGACGGCGCCGCCGCCCGGCTCGGCGGCACGGCCGGCAATCTGATCGCGTATCTCCCCGGCACGCTGCCCGGGCCGCCGCTGCTGCTGTGCTGTCATATGGATACCGTCGCGCCCGGACGCGGAAAACGTGCCGTCTTCCACGCGGACGGGCGCATCACCTCACACGGCGAGACCGTGCTCGGCGGCGACGATGTCGCCGGCATCTGCGCGGTTCTGGAGGGGATCCGCATCACGCGGGAGGCGGGGCTCCCCCACCGGGAGCTCACGCTCGTCTTCACAGCGGCCGAGGAGCTCTACTGCGCGGGCAGCGCCTTCCTTGCCCCGGGAGTCCTGCGGGCCGAGGCCGGCTTCGTGCCGGATGTCTCCGGCCCGGTCGGCGCCGCGGTCACAAGGGCGCCGAGCATCGTCTCGTTTTCGCTCAAGGTCCGCGGCCGTGCCGCGCACGCGGGTTTTGAGCCCGAGCGCGGCATCCACGCGATACAGCT
>CAMNAE010000284.1 GCA_946530565.1 uncultured Oscillibacter sp. | reverse complement strand
GCTTCATGTAGTGCTCGATGCACATCGCGTGGAAGGGCTCCATCGTCGGCATGCCCGTCCCGGTGGCGTTCCCGAAGAGCACTCTGTCCTTGACATGGCAGGCGAACACCCTTCCCGGCCGCAGGATCCGGAGCAGCTGCGGGGACAAGAAGTCCATCTGTTCAAAGAACCTCTCGGTGTTCTCATTGTGGCCAAAGTCGTTATAGCTGGGTGTGTACTCGTAATGATTGGAAAAAGGAATGGAGGTCAAGATCATATCGACGCTGTTTTCCTCCATCTTAGCCGTCTCCTCGACGCAGTCACCGTGAATGGCCATGTAGCGATTTCCCTTTACCTCCATGTGCTCTACTCCTATACTGCGCTCCATGCGCTTGATCTGATCTCTTTCGTTCAGACCGTATTTCTTGACGATCTCCCGCATCCGTTCCTGCTGTTCGTTGTGGAGCTTCCACTTCTCCATGAGAGCCTGATAGATCGGCTGCTCAGCTTCCGTGTAGATGATATCGATAATCACCTTCTCCGTCTGTAAGAAGCGATAGATGCGGTGCACGGCCTGGATGAAATCATGAAATTCATAGTCGATCCCGACGAAGATCGCGCGGTGACAATGCCGCTGGAAATTGCAGCCGCACCCGGACAGGCTTTTCTTTGTGGCAAATAGCCGCGTCCGTCCCTCGGAGAAATCGATCACGCGCCGCTCTCGCTCGTCGTAGTCCATAGATCCGTATATGTCCACGGCCTCCGGGAGGATGCGTTTGAGCTCGTGACGCTCGGCTTCGAGGTCGTGCCAGAGGACAAAGTGCGCCTCCGGGTCGCTGTCGACGATCTCTTTGGCCAGCGCGCAACGGGCCGATATGCTATCCTTTTTTTCATGGCTTGCCTCCATTAAGCTTGTCGCGGCATCGTTCATCATCTTGAACTGGCCATCCTTATCGGTCACACCTTCATAGCCCATGCTGATCATGTGCGGACGGATCTCCATCGGCGGAAGCGCATATCCTTCATCGTCGTATCCGAGATCGGACGGCGTCGAGATCAGCAGCGCCCAGGATGATACCCAAAGCCAGAACTCTTCTACCTTGTGCGGATACAGCGTCAGGTTGTTCGCCTTCGTACTGTCTCGCTGGAAAAAGCGAGTCAGCGCCTGCCCCGTGTCCATGACCTCCAGAAAGCCGGCATAGTGGATCAGCTCTTTAAGTCTGTTCGGCGCCGGCGTCGCCGTAGCGACAAGCTTATATTTCACGCCGCGGAACTTTGGCAGGAACGTCTGATAGGTCTTGCTGCCAAAGGAGCGCAGCACCGCCGCCTCGTCGAGGACGCAGGCCGCGAAGAGTGAGGGATCAATGTCCCCGTCCCGCACGCGCTCATAGTTTGTCAGATAGATCTTGCCGTCCTCCGTCGCTTCCTCCGCGCTCGTGATGTACCGCGGCTCTTCCTGTCCCAGCAGCTGTACGGCGTCCCGCTTGAACTCCTGCCGGACGCCCAGCGGCAGCACGATCAGCGCCTTGCCGCCCTCATGCCGCAGTACCTGGCGGCAGTATTCCAGCTCCTGCACGGTCTTGCCGAGACCGAAGCTTTCGAACAGCGCCCTTCTTCCCCCGTGGAGCGCCCAGCGCACCGCGTCTTTTTGATGCGGTTTAAGCGTCGGGCTGATCTCTTCCGGGGGGACATCAAAGCCGGAGACAGGCGCGACCTCGACCTTTGTTTTCAAAAACTCGAGATAATTCAATGGCTTACTCCCTCTTGTAGATGAGCTCCGATTCATCCCATCCGGGATACATCTTTTTCAGGTACCCACGGAAGAACGCACGCAGCTCTTTTCTCTTGACGCTTTGGTCATATTTCCGGTGGCAATCCGCGCAGAGCGTCAGCACATTCTGCTCGATGCCGAGCCCGCCCTGTGACCGGGCGATATAATGCGCGTTCGGCGAGGCCATCCGGGAGCCGCAGCATACGCAGCGACCCCCGTCCCGGTCCCACACGGCACGCTTGACCTCATCCGGGATCGCCAGTGCCTTCGTCCGCTTGCTTGTCACAGTCTTTTTACGGAGAGGCGGCGCTGCTGCTGGGCCGCCACGGTATGCTCGGCGATGTTGACGATCTTTGCCGTTACGATGTACTTCCCGCTGATGACCTTCTCGCGCTCGCCAACGAGCTTCTTGATCTTGTCGTTGACCTCGCCGTATTCACGGTAGGCCGGGGCCAGCTCGTTCTTGCGGTCGATGGCCTCTTCCAGTTCGCCGTCGTCGATCTGCGTCTCGGGCAGCTCATGCGACGCCGTGCAGAGGTGGCGCATCTGGCACTTCTCGCACACGGAGATATCGTCGCATGCCTCCGGGATCGTCTTTCCGGTCTTGTCCGCGAGCGCGGCATAGATGCCCTCGGCCTTTTTCAGCAGCGCGTCGGCGCGCGCCCAGTCGAAGGGCACCTCGATGATCTTCAGCGCGCCGGTCAGTTTATTTACGAGAATGAAGAAGCCCTTCTCCTTCTCAAACTTCCAGCAGTATGTAAGGAGCTGTGAAGGGTAAGCTCGCACGTAGTAGCGTTTGGAGTTGTAGAAGTCCTCCACGCTGTTGAGCTTGTCCCACTCGAACGGGGAAAGGCCCTTGATCTCGCCGGGGTACAGCTGCCCGTCCTCCGGATCCTTGATGCGGATGTCCTCGCGTCCGGTGATCAGCGGGTTCTCGACCTTCCAGCTGCGCTGCGTCGGAGTGATGATCT
>CAMNAE010000283.1 GCA_946530565.1 uncultured Oscillibacter sp. | reverse complement strand
GCGCGTCAGGGCCGTTGCGACCGGCGCCTCCCCCGCCCGACTGTAGCCGAGCGCGCGCAGCAGGAACTCGGTATACTGCGGCGCGTTGATCGTGAGTCCGGGCATGAACGTCGTGGCGCTGTAGCCGTTCGTGTAGCCGCGCTCATAGGCATAGCCCACATAGTGCCAGCCGAGCGAACCGGCCGCGACGTCGGTAAAGGGGATCGAGCCGGTCCAGGCAAGCGCCGCTTCCTCCTCGCCAAGCACGCGGATGAACATGATGAGCGCCTGCAGCCGCGTCGGCGCCTTTTCAAGGTCGTAGCCGGATCCGAAGCCCGTGAGGCTGCCTTTGAAGAGATGCACGGCCTTCAGGGCCGAAGCGATCGCGTTGTAATCGACGGCCGTGGACAAGGCCGTATCAAACGCGCCGCGCGTCTCAATCACCGCGGTCTTGCCGGTCACGCTGACGCTTGCGCGCGCATCTTCCGAGAAGAGATAACGCCGGTTCGAAAGCAGCGTCACGCTGCCGCTTGATTCCAGCCCCGCCGCCGTGTCGATGACAGCGCCCTGCGTAAGCTCAGCACGTGCCGACCCGGCAAGAAGCATGAGCTCCGCGCCGCCCGAGGGCATCAGTCGGTCGCCGAACTTATAGCGTGTCTCAACCCAAGCCGCGGGTGCTGCCGCGTCGGAGGCCCCGCCGCTGCCTTTGATCTCACTGATACGCTTCGTCACGGCGGATAAAAAGGTCCCCTCGAGGTACGAGCGCGAGATCAGCACGTCGGAGTCGTCGCCCCGGGCGGTAAATGCCAAAGCGCCTGCACCGAGCACAAGGCAGGCGGCGCAGGCGGCGGCTCTGAGTAAAATACGGCGGCCCATCAGCGGTTCGCGATCCGATAGCTCAGCGTTAAAAGGCTGTCAGCGAAGTGGATGTTTTCAAACTGGACCTGTGGGTCGCTGCTTGAAAGCTCCACATTCGTGAAGTTCCAGAAGCCCTTGACACCGAGCTCGATGAGGCGGTCGGCCATCTGCTGCGCGACAGCCTGAGGGATCGTGAGCACGACGACGTCGACCGTGTTGGTCTTGATATAGTCGTCGAGTTCCTCCATATCAAGGATCGGCACGCCCTTGATGCTGCCCCCCACCAGATTTTGGTTGAGGTCAAAGGCGGCGTCCACATGGAAGCCTGTCGTGTGGAAGGGGAAGTTATGCAGCAGCGCGTGGCCGAGGTTGCCGGCGCCGATGATGATCAGGTGATGGTCCTGATCGACGCCGAGAATATGGCCGATCTCGCTGCGGAGCTCTTCGACATTATACCCGTAGCCCTGCTGGCCGAACTCACCGAAGCAGCTGAAATCCTGCCGGATCTGTGAGGCGGTGATATTCATCTCCTCGCCCAGGGAATGGGACGAAATGCGCACGACGCCGCGGGAGCAGAGCTCGGTGAGCTGACGATAATAGCGCGGCAGACGCCGGATCACGGCATCGGAAATATTTTCACGCTTCAAATGCTTTCCTCCTGACATCTGCGGAACATACCCAAACGGACAGAAAATTGCATATCCTGTGTCCGGCCGCTCCGCTGTCTACATGATTTGCCCATAGTATACTCCAACACAGGCGACTTGTCAAACTATTTAACAATCTTTTTCGTCTGAGAATGATACGATTGAAACGATCCGGCCCGGCAAAAAGACGCTCCGCAGCTGCCAAACGATTTGTTTTTCGCCGCAAATGATGCAAATATCCCCACGGAAGGTATCTGAAGCTGCATTCCGTGGGGATCTCAAGTTGTTGATTCTTTTGTTTCCGGCTCTTCGTTTTTATTTCGCGCAGGCCTCGCTCAACCCTCGCCGCCGAGCGGAACGCCGGCGTAGCTGTCGGCGTAGGTGCCGTCGACAAGGAACTGTACCTCAGTGACGCCGGAGAGCGCCATAAACGATCTTGCGACCGCGTCGAGCGCTGCCTGAAGCGTCGTACGGTCCACAGACTCTGACAGGGTCCCGGGAAGGTTTACATAACATATCCCCTCATCGACCCAGACCGAGCTGATCTGCAGTCCGCCGGAGAGCGCCGCGCGGAGTCCCGGCGTCTGCGGCTCCTCGGCAAGTGCGCGCAGCAAAAGCTCAGAGCGGCTGTCGCCATCATAGAGTACGAAGGAGCGCGACTCGACGGCCAGCGCCCCTGCCCCATCAAGGCAGAAGATCGTCAGTGTGACGGTCGAGACCTGATCCTCGGAGCCGGTCATGAGCAGGTCACGGCCGCGGAAGAGCTGCCGGGGCTGATAGTCGAGGGCCTTCCCGTCCACGGTGATGCGCACGGAGTAAATCTCCGGCAACTGTGTCAGCGTCATCACGACCGCATAGTCCGCCAGCGTCAGGTCAATGCCGGAGAGCGCTGCGAATTCCTGTGAGAAATCGACGCCCGCGGTTCCGCCGGCGAGACTGAAGCCCTGGAGGATCGTCCCCCGCGGCAGTGCCGGAACGCAGGATGCGTCGCCCGGCTCTTTTAAGATGCAGCCGATCAGGAAGCGGGCGAGTTCCTCGGTCCCCTCCCCTTCGCAATCAGAGCGAGGGATGCTGAGCGCCTTGAGCGCATCGGCGCCGTCGGCCTCGGAGAGCGCCGAGCGGTAATAGAGCAGATACCCCGCCGGTTCTTCCCGCGGGGCACAGGCGCACAGCAGCAGGAAAGCGAGCAGCAGCAGGCTGTATCCGAATCGTCTCATGCCGCACCTCCCGACCCGTCCGGATCCAG
>CAMNAE010000282.1 GCA_946530565.1 uncultured Oscillibacter sp. | reverse complement strand
GCAGGCTCTGCGCGAGCATCTGCGCGTTCGTCGGCTTCGCGAGCGTGATGACGCCAGAGGGCAGGACCTTATAATAGGTCTCCTCGTAGAGCTCGCTCTTCACGAGCAGCAGGACCCCTGCGTCGCTGTCGGAACAGGCGTCCACGGCGAAGTCGACGCCCATACCGTCGCGCAGCGGGGCGTTGACGAGCACGAGGTCAAAATCCGCGTTCACGAGCGTGCGCCGCGCCTCGCTGAGGCTCTTCACCGTCGTGACCGGGTAATAGTCCGTCATCGGCAGGAGCCGGAGCGCCGCGGCGTTGAACTGCTCCGACGCCGAGACCAGCAAAACGCTGTAGGTGTTGTTCTGAAAGACCGTGCCGCTCCCCTCCCCTCGTTCGATCTCAGATCGCGCTTACAGCCGCGCGGCGGCGTAGCCGGCACGCACCTGCTCCGGGAGCGCACGGCGGATGAAGGTGCTGCCGTCAAAGGCCTCCGCCGCCTCCGCAAGCGACGCGGGGAGCTTTTCAAAGCGCGCGAGCGTTTTTTCGTCCGCGCGGTAGAGGTTCAGGTTTGCCCGCTCCGGGAGCGGCAGCTTTTTCTCGATGCCCTCGATCCCGGCGCGCATCAAAAGCGCAAAGGCGAGATAGGGGTTCGCGCCGGCGTCCGGCGAGCGGAGCTCGAGGCGGCGGTACTCCCCGGCGGCGGCGGGAACACGGATGAGCTGGGAGCGGTTCTCCTCGGACCAGGAGACATAGCCCGGTGCCTTGTCGCGCCCGAGGCGCGCATACGAGTCCCCGGTCGGGTTCAGGATCCGCGTCATCTCGCGCACGCGTTTCATGAGCCCGGGCACGAGCTGCAGCGGCGAGAGCGCCGCCCCGTCGTGCTGCGCCGAGATATTGATGTGCATGCCGCTGCCGTCGGCGTCGGGGATCGGCCGGGGCGAAAAGTCGGCAAAGAGCCCGTTCTGCGCAGCGATCGTCCTGACGACGCTGCGGAAGAGCACCGCGTTGTCGGCCGCCGCGAGCGGCGAAGCGTAGCGGAAGTCGATCTCGTTCTGACCCGGGCCGCTCTCGTGGTGGGAGCTCTCGGGGAAGATGCCCATCCGCTCGAGCGTCAGGCAGATCTCCCGGCGCACATTCTCGCCGCGGTCCTCCGGCGCAACGTCCATGTAGCCCGCCGCGTCAAAGGGCTCCTTCGTCGGGCGGCCCAGCTCGTCGAGGCGGAAGAGATAAAACTCCATCTCGGTGCCGAAGAAAAACGCGTAGCCCCTGTGCGCCGCCTCCTCGGCCGTGCGCCTTAAAAGCGCGCGGCAGTCCCCGTCAAAGGGCGTGCCGTCGGGGTGCCTGATGTCGCAGAACATGTGCGCCACGCGCCCGTGCTGCGGCCGCCAGGGCAGCTCCTTGAGCGTATCCGCGTTCGGGCGGAGCAGCAGGTCGGAGCGCACGTCCATATCAAAGCCGCTCACTGCCGAGGCGTCAAAGGCGATGCCGTGCTCAAAGGCACGGGGCAGCTCAGAGGCCATGATCGCAATGTTCCTCTGCCGCCCGAAGAGATCGCAAAAGGCCATGCGGATGAACTTCACATCCTCGTCGGATACGTACTGCAGGACCTCGTCTTCCGTATACTTCATAGCTGGATCGCTCCTTCTCTCATCGCGTGTCGTTCATGCATCCATCTCGCCATATTGTAGCGGATATCGATCGGCATCGCAAGTTTTTTTCAAAAACGCTCATGCAGTGATTGACTTTTCTTCAAGACAGGCTTAAAATGAATGAGTTGAGAGACAAAGGCGTCTCGCAGATGTATTTCTGCGCGCTTTTGTCTCTTATTTTTTGGTTTTTACGGGAGGGATACGCGATGAGTCGGTATATTTTCGTAACAGGCGGCGTCGTCTCCGGCCTCGGCAAGGGCATCACGGCCGCGTCGCTCGGGCGGCTTCTGAAGGCCCGGGGGCTGAAGGTCGCGGCGCAGAAGCTCGACCCCTATATCAATGTGGACCCCGGCACGATGAGCCCCTATCAGCACGGTGAGGTCTTCGTGACCGAGGACGGCGCCGAGACAGATCTCGACCTCGGGCACTATGAGCGCTTCATCGACGAGGATCTGAACCAGTTTTCGAACCTCACGACCGGTAAGGTCTACTGGAACGTACTGAACAAGGAGCGCCGCGGTGAGTATTTGGGCGAGACGGTCCAGGTGATCCCCCACATCACGAACGAGATCAAGGCGTTCATCTACGCGGTCGGCAAAAAGACGAACGCCGACGTGGTGATCACCGAGATTGGCGGCACGACCGGCGACATCGAGAGCCAGCCGTTTCTGGAGGCGATCCGCCAGATCGGGCTCGAGCAGGGCCGCGGGAACAGTCTTTTTATCCATGTGACGCTCGTGCCCTATCTGCACGGCAGCGGCGAGCACAAGTCCAAGCCGACGCAGCACTCGGTCAAGGAGCTCCAGGGTATGGGCATCCACCCGGATCTGATCGTGCTCAGGTGCAACGAGCCGCTTGAGCAGAGCATCCTCGACAAGATCGCGATGTTCTGCAACGTCCGGCCCGACTGCGTCTTTGAGAATCGGACGCTCCCGATCCTCTACGAGGCACCGCTGATGCTCGAACAGCAGGGCTTTTCCGACGTCGTGTGCCGGGAGCTCGGGCTCTCCGCCGGAAGGCCGGATCTTGCCGAATGGGAGGCGATGGTCGGGCGCGTGCGCGGCGCCGACAAGACCGTCCGCATCGCGCTCGTCGGCAAGTATGTGCAGCTGCACGACGCC
>CAMNAE010000281.1 GCA_946530565.1 uncultured Oscillibacter sp. | reverse complement strand
TCTGCTCGGCAACAACTATGTGCCCCTCACGGTTGAGGACATGGTCGAGATCTACCAGAGCGTGTATTGATCCTGCACTTTTTGTCACATCCTGCCCGCTCCCGCATCCGGGAGCGGGCTTTTTTGCTCTCGCAGCAAAAACGCTCTTCCTTTTGTCTCGCTCAGGTGTTATACTATCATCATAATCGATCACACCAGAGGGGAGTTGATCTGCTTTGAGTTCCATGGATGCGACTATTTCCATTCTGTCTGTTTTACCGGAAGAAGCACGGCTGAAGGTCCTGGATTTTGCGCGGGAGCTCGTTCGTATAGAACAGCCCGCTAATCCTCACAGGCCGCTCTCATCTGCCCGGATCCTTTCCGATCTCGAAGAGTCCCGTGCGCAGATCGCAAGAGGAGAAGGGCTCGATCTCGAAGAGGCTCTTGATGACCTTGGGAGGCGGCATGGTTTCCTATAAGGTGATCATCTCTCCGAAAGCGCTTAGTCAGCTTGAGCAGTGTGTGGACTATGTTCATTATAAGCTGAAGAACCGAATCGCGGCAGAGAGCATCCTGCGTGATGTGCACAATACCCGCCAGGAGCTTCTTGTCGTCGCCGGGAGTTTAAAGCTCTGCGAGCATCCGAGTCTCCGCGCAAAGGGGTATCGCGCCATACGACTGCAGCGGCACGACTACGTTCTGCTCTATCGTACAGAAGGTTCTAACGCATATGTCGAGGGTTTCTATCATCTGACTCAGGATTACGAAAACCTCTTTTCGTCTGATCTTTGAGCAAGGTATATGCATCCTGCCCGCTCCCGCATCCGGGAGCGGGCTTTTTGCGCGCTTCCCCTTGCACTTTGTGCGCTGCTGCGTTTATAATACAGTAAACTGTTTTGAATCGAGGTATTGCTGCCATGCTGATCCGCCCCTATATCCCCGCCGACCTTTCGGCGATGATCGCGATCTGGAACGAGGTCGTCGAGGAGGGCGTCGCCTTCCCGCAGGAGGAGCTTTTGGACGCCGCGTCCGGCGCGGCATTCTTCGCCGCGCAGTCCCGCTCGGCCGTCGCCCTTGACGAACGCGGCGCGGTCGTAGGGCTCTACATCCTGCACCCGAACAACGTCGGCCGCTGCGGCCACATCGCAAACGCGAGCTACGCGGTCGCCTCGTCGGTCCGCGGTCTCCACACCGGCGAGGCGCTCGTGTCGCACTGTCTCAAAGAGGCGAAGTCGCTCGGCTTTCGCGTGCTGCAGTTCAACGCGGTCGTCGCCTCCAACACCCACGCCCGTCATCTCTATGAGCGCCTCGGCTTCGTGCAGCTCGGCGTCATCCCCGGCGGCTTTCGCATGAAGGACGGGCACTACGAGGACATCTGCCCCTATTATCATGTGCTCTGAACGCTCATCTTGAGCACCGCAAAATGTCATCATCTTGTAACAGTAATCTCCCGGCATCTGTGCTATACTTGTATTAATGAACAAATCCTCAGAGTCATTTGAGAAAGGGGGCTTTTTATGGAAGTCTGGCTGTGGGTCGCGCTCGCGGTCGCCTTCGGCGTTTTGGAGGCAATGACCGCGGGGCTCATCTCCATCTGGTTCGTGGCCGGCGCGGTCGCCGCGCTGATCGCGGCCATGCTGCAGTGCACGCTCGTCGTGCAGATCTGGGTGTTCATCATCGTCTCGGCGCTCGCACTTCTCATCACGCGGCCCTTTATCAAAAAGCTCCGGCCGCAGGGTACGCCCGTGCCCACGAACGCCGACCGCGTCGTCGGCATGCCGGGCGTCGTGACGCAGGAGGTCGCCGACATCGCCTCCCCGCCCGGTGCGGTGCGTGCCGACGGCAAGGAGTGGACGGCCTACAGCGAAAGCGGCGAGCACATCCCCGCGGGCACGCGCGTCATCGTCGAACGGCTCGAGGGCGTCAAGCTCTTTGTGCGGCCTGAGTCGGCCGCCTGAATCCCGCATTTTTATACATATCGTATCATTATAGCTATAATATTACAGGAGGTTATTTGAAATGAGTGGTTTAGCTGCCGTACTTCCGATCTTTGTGCTCATCATTCTGGTGCTGATCGTCATCGCGACGCACGTGCACATCGTGCAGCAGTCCCGCGCCTATGTCGTTGAGCAGCTCGGCGCCTTCCACGCGGTGTGGAACGTCGGCATCCATTTCCAGATCCCGGTCATCATGCGCGTTGCGAAGAAGATCTCCTTAAAAGAGCAGGTCGCGGACTTCGCGCCGCAGCCGGTCATCACGAAGGACAACGTCACGATGCAGATCGACACGGTCGTCTACTTCCAGATCACCGACCCGAAGCTCTACACCTACGGCGTCGAGCACCCGATGAACGCGATCGAGAACCTGACGGCGACGACGCTCAGAAACATCATCGGCGATATGGAGCTTGACCAGACCTTAACGTCGAGAGACACCATAAACTCGAAGATGCGCGAGATACTCGACGTTGCAACCGACGCGTGGGGCATAAAGATAAACCGCGTGGAGTTAAAGAACATCATCCCGCCCAGAGAGATTCAGGTGGCCATGGAGAAGCAGATGAAGGCCGAGCGTGAACGCCGCGAGGCAATACTTCGCGCAGAGGGTGAGAAGAGAGCGGCAATACTCGTGGCCGAGGGTCAGAAGGAGTCCGTTATCCTTCAGGCGGAGGCAGACAAGCAGTCGGCAATCCTTGCGGCCGAGGCTCAGAAGGAGTCGCAGATACGCATGGCCGAGGGTGAGGCCGAGGCAATACTGAAGGTGCAGGAGGCAACGGCC
>CAMNAE010000280.1 GCA_946530565.1 uncultured Oscillibacter sp. | reverse complement strand
CCCAGCTCTTCGCCCATAGCCTGGCAGAGAGCGCGCAGGCAGGCGTCAGTGCCGCCGCCGGCACCCCAGGGGCAGACAACATAGATGTCCTTCTTCGGATAGCTGCCGGCCGCACTGGCATTGCCAGCCAGAGCGAAGACCATCAGCATAACCAGAGTCAGAGCCAGAAGTTTTCTCACAGTTTTCATGATTTTCCTCCTTGTTTTTGTGATGTATTTAAGCAGGCAAGCCTGCCAATCACCGAAACGAAAAGCGAACTTCCCAAACAGATTGGGAGAGAGTGCATTCCCTCTATTCAAAAAAACTGAAAAAACGTGCTAACTATGGTTATAATATACAAAGCGAGAATAAAAGTCAAGCCCCTCTTTCCGCTCGCATTGTGTAAAACTGTCAAAAAATGAGGGAAAGCGCCTTAAAACCCGGAAACCGGTTTCCGTTTGTCTGAAATGATTCTGTTTTTCCCTAAAAAAAGAATTCGGCAGAAGCAAATCGAACGCTGCTTCTGCCGGGATGAATTTCTTTATGCCCAGATAAACCAGATCACCAGCGCGCCAGATACCGCAGCGATCAATGTGAAAGGAACACCGATTCTGAGGAAATCCTTTGTTGCGACCTTGTACCCTTCCTTCTGCAAAATACCGATTCCCGCGATATTTGCAGAGGCGCCGACCGGTGTGATATTACCGCCGAGCGTGGCACCGATCAGAAGTCCGAAAGCGAAGAGATACGGCTCAATGCCAAGGAGAGAGGCGATCCCGCTGACAACAGGCAGCATAGTGGCCACATAGGGGATATTGTCGATAAACGCGCTCAGCAGCACAGAAACACCGACGATCATCACATAGGTCAGCAGCTTGGAGCCGCCGCCCACACGGACAAACAGCGCAGCGATCGCGTCGATCACACCGGCCTGTGTGATTCCTTCGATCACCATGAAGAGCCCGGCCAGAAGCAGCAGCGTCTTGTAGTCGATCGCCTGCATCACGGAGCGGAAAACCTGCCCCGAGTGCTGGCGGATCGACTCATAGAAGATGCCGATCACGGCAAGCGCGCAGCAGATGATGCCGTTTGTGAGTTCCGGCTTGTTCTCAAACTGCGAGGCTACGATCAGGAGCACTACCGTTCCCACCATCAAAACCGTCGGGACATAGTCCCGAACCACCGTCGTGACTTCCGCATGGACTTTTCCCTTTTCATGCCGGAAGAGGTACAGAAGTACGGGGATCGTCAGCAGCGCGCCGACTTCCACAGCCCAGGCGATGCCCGGGCGGCCCCGGAACCAGAAAAAGTCATTGAAGCTCATGTTCATATAGCCCGCCAGAAGGATCGAGGTGGTGTCCCCCACCAAGGTTGCCGCTCCCTGCAGGTTGCTGGAGACCGCGATCGCAATGATAAGCGGGATCGGATTGGTCTTGAGCTGGCGCGCAACCGCAAGGCCCACGGGCGCGACCATCAAAACCGTTGCGACATTGTCAACGAAAGCGGAGATCACGCCGGAGAAAACACTCAGGACCACCGCCGCCCACTGGATATTGGGCACGATCTGCAGGAGCTTCTCCGCCATGCGCGCAGGCATCTGGCTTTGAATAAACAGCTCCACCGTTGCCATGGTGCCGGCCAGCATCATCAGGACGTTCCAGTTGATCGCCTTCAGAGCGGCCAGAGGCGGCAGGAGCTGAACCAGCATAAAGACGGCGGCAGCCGCGAGCGCTGTGATCCAGCGATGCTCCGAAAAGATAAGAAGAAGCGCATACATGGCTCCGAACAGAATCAGCGCCAGAATCATGGGATTCATTGACATTCCTCCAAAAAAAGAACAGATATGCACGATGTCATACCTGTGAAAAAGCTCCCCATGTATGGCATCGCTGCCGTACATGAGTCTCACAATTTAAAGAACGCCGGGTTTAAACCGTGTTGACGACGTTCTCCGATCACTCGCCTGTTACTCCCTCATGGCAATTCGTTTATATCACAATTCCACATAGCCGTCAAGCAGGCGGAACAATTCTTAACACAACACGCCTCCCGGTCATGGACCGGGAGGCGTAAAAGGAATTACTTGTTCTTGTTGCGGAGGATCTTGATCTCACGCTTGAGCGCGTAAGGTCCGATGGCTTTGAGCTTATCCTCGGCGCGGTACATGACCGAGCACTCGGGCCGCTCGCGGCGAAGATGAATCGCGTCAAACTCGCACTTGGTCGTGCACAGGCCGCAGCCGATGCACTGGTTCTCGTCGACCTCAGTCGCGCCGCAGCCAAGGCAGCGGGCGGCCTCCTTCTTGACCTGCTCCTCGGTAAAGGTCAGGCGATCATTCCGGAAGCTCTTCGCCTTTGCCGCATCATGCATGACCGTCTGGCGCTGGGCGTGGTCATAATCCATGGGGATCACGGCCTTGCTCTTATCCAGCTCGTTAAACTGGCGGAGATTGCGCCAGATCAAGAGATCCTGGCCCGGCTGCACAAAGCGGTGGATCGACTCCGCCCCTTCGCGGCCGGCCGCGATCGCGTCGATCGCAAACTTCGGGCCGGTGTACACATCGCCGCCGACAAAGATGTCCTTCTGCGCGGTCTGATACGTAAAGCTGTCCGCCTGCACGCGGCCCTTCTCATCGGTCGTGAGCTCGCCAAGATCCAGGCCGCCCAGATCGATCCGCTGCCCGATCGCGGCGAGGATCGCGTCGCACTTGACCCGCTTGTCGCCCTCGCACACGAGCGCGGCGACCTTGCCGTTCTTGCCCTCGATCTCCACGGGCTTGTGCTCGAAGAGG
>CAMNAE010000279.1 GCA_946530565.1 uncultured Oscillibacter sp. | reverse complement strand
CGGCGCAGGTGCAGAGACACATCGCCGAGAAGTACGGCATCGACTTCGAGGAGACCGTCATCGACCTGGCCAAGGAGAAGAAGGAGGCATACAAGTGACTGTGCTGGCATTTTTTATCGGGATGATGTGCGGGGCGGCGACCGTCGTCGGCCTCTGCGCTATCATCGCCGGGAAGGAAGGAGGGAGCGGGGATGACGAATCGCGAGAGGATCATCAAGACAAATCCCGCTGACCTGCTGTGCGATATGCAGAGGCGGCATAGCGCATGCACGACCGCGCGGCTCTGCGTGCTGGAGCTTCTGGGCTTCGGCGGCTACTGCCTCGCGGCCACATGCGACGAGTGCATCCGCGACTGGCTCGGGAGAGAGGAGGTGACACACCATGACGACACTCGGCGACCGCCTATGGTATGAGCGCAAGACGCGCCGTATCACGCAGACGGAGCTCGGCAAGATGTGCGGCAGGAGTCGAAAGGCGGTGATGAAGTGGGAGAACGGCGAGACATATCCAACGGCGCGCGAGCTCGCGGCCATCGCGGCGGCGCTGCCTATCGACCTGCACTGGATCATCACCGGCGAGAAGTACAGGAAGAGGAGGGGCAAGACATGACCACCGAACACATCCTGCGGCGCATCGCTGCAAGTCGTGACTTCACGGCGATGGAAAAACGATACCTCGAGGACCTGATCGAGCGCGACACGGCAAATCCGCCGCCGCCGTGTGACCGATGCCGCCACCTGATCGACACCGGCGACTATACATACTGCGACCGCCGCGGCGTCTGCATCCCGGACGAGGTGCCGAGATGATCGGCTACTGGATCGTGCTCGCGGTCGCCGGGCTCGTTCTGCATCGGGCAGCGATGTCATCGCAGACGCCACCGGCACTGTCTCCGACCACTGTCAACTTCCCGGCGATCGAGAAACAGGCGGCCAAGGTCGCAGAAATCAACGAGCGCATCCAGATCCTCGAGCGGATGATCGTCGACATCGAGATGACGGACCCGGACGAGCTGCACACCAACTTCCGGACTACCTGGGAGAGTGGCGGCAAGAACCGCGCATATGACTTTTGGTCAGACGGCATCAGCGGTACATCTGCCGACATGCTCACCCTGGCCACGCGGGAGCGCGACCGGCTGAGGACTTCCCTGCTGGAGGAGATAGACACGCTCTGCCGTTTACGGGGGCGATAAAACTACGGACGACGCCCTGCGCGAGCGGGGCAGGGGAGGGGGTGAGAGAAATGGAGAGCCGAAAGTATTGTGCCCGGTGCGGCGCATTTATCGCTGACGAATACTCTTGCGACTGGTACCGCTTCATACGCCTGAAATACTGCACGACATGTGCGGCGGCACTACAGGCAGAGGCCAAGCGTGAGTTTAAGCGCAAGACCCGCAGGGACACCAAGGCCAAGCTCAAGGACGCCCGCGACATGATCGAACGTCTCCAAGCTGAGAACGATGCACTGCGCGAAAAGCTCATGGAAAGGAGGTGAGAAAAATGGAGATCATGTACAACACCAGAGATGGCAACGGCAAGGACATCGTCAAGGCCGTCAAGATCAAGGAGTTCCCGATCTACCCGGCCGAGTACACCTGTACCATCTGCGGGCAGGCAAAGACGGAAGGGTGCCGCAAGAAGGACGTCGTCTCGAGCAGCTTTACCGACCACGCCTATGTCGGCGATATGATCTGCCCCGACTGCACGCGACTGTTTTCGCTGTATTTTTACAGCTACATCGTGGAGCGCGGCGAGATCAAGCTCTTCAACGTCCGCGAGGCGCGGGATGTGATCCTGCGCGAACATCTGGCACCGTTCAAACTGATCGTCACGGTATCTGGCAAGAAACACCTGTTCTATCGCTGCCCCGAAAACCTGTCAGACAGTCGCTTCGCGGTACAACTCGAGAACGAGACCATCTACACGACGCACGACCGTCAGCGGGAGCTCTTCGACTTCGTCGAGTGCCTCATGACGATCGGCGCACCGAAAATGGCACTGGCCGAGGGTCGGATGCCCTACGGCGTGCTGTCGCGCGACTTCGGCGCAGACGCGCTGGCCAAACTGCAAGAGGAGATCAAGACGAGCCGCGAGATCCAGCTACCGCTTTATCTCGGGCAGAAACGAAACATCACAGAGGAGGAAGCAACATGCTGTATAACTTCGATACTTCGCGGAGCGACCGCGCCCGCGCCGCGCTCCTGATCTACGCGCTCTTCAAGAGCCGGGACGCCGCATCGCCGCTCAACGGCCTCGAGACCTGGAGCCGTGCGGAGAGCTACTGCAAGGCCGCGTGCCTCAAGTCCAGCACCACGGCCGAGTTCGCGACCCGCTTCAAGGAGCTGGCCAAGATCCCGAGCATCAAGCCGTACTATCTGACGGACGCGGAGGGACTGGTGCCGATGCCGGATGGCACCATCATCCAGGCGGACGGCGTCCGCGACTACAAGCTCGATCTCTTCGAGGATGACACCATCCGCGCGACAATCGAGCGCGAGTATCCGATCATCGTCATGCTGGTGCGTGAGCGCATCCAGCGCGAGAAACTCACAGGGGAGGTAAACGAGAATGAGACACTTTGACATCCACTACACGCTGACCGCGCCCGTTTCCCACATCGGGGAGACGGCTAGCACCGGAAGCTACTTCCAGACCATCAACACCGCGGCAGGGCGCCTGCCGGTCATCACGGGCAACAGCGTCCGCGGCATCCTGCGAGACAAGCTCGCCGACCATCTCCTCGACTCGATCGGCCAGCCGGTCGACAAGGAGACCTTCAA
>CAMNAE010000278.1 GCA_946530565.1 uncultured Oscillibacter sp. | reverse complement strand
AAGAGGAGCTGCCGCCGCAGCCGCTCAGGCAGCCGATGAGCATGAGCGCGCTCATCGCCAGAGCCAGATACTTTTTCATGTTGAACCTTCCTTCTTTTGTTTTAAGTCGTTAAGACCACGTTCAGGGCCTTAACAGCTTGTCAACATAATAGTCAGGTTTGTTACAATTGTCAAGACAATTTCGGTTTTTTATCCAAAACGGCGTCAAATAATCACGATTTCGTGTTCATTTCAGCCAAAAATGTTTGCTGCTCCTAACATTGATATTTTTCTCACGATTTCAGCCTTATGCGGGCACTTTTTTTCTCTCAGCGCTCTTGCCTTTGCGCCCGGATTGTGCCATAATTCACACGGCGGCGAAAAGCGGAAAGCCCCAAATCGACGCCTCATTCGATCTTTTGATCACAATCAGACAGAAAGGGCGTATGATCTATGGATTTTGTCAAACGCGATGACATCAAGCGCAATCCCCTCCCCGGCCGTGTCGTTCAGAACGCGGTGGGCCGCAACAGCGCGGTCGCGAGCGAAAAGATGACCGTGAGCTTCTGCTCCTACAGCGCCGAGAGCGGCCCGATGGCCCCGCACAACCACGCCGAGGAATCCGTGGTCGTATTAAAGAGCAAGGACGCCTATGTCCGCTGGGGCTCGGGGCCGGACTCCCTCGAGCACATCCAGTATCTCCACGAGGGCGATCTCATGCACTTCCCGCCCCTTGAGTGGCACGTCTTCGGCTATGACGAGGGCGGCTTCCTCGACGCGCTGTGCATCTACGGCCAGGTCACGAACATCCGTCCCGAGGAGATCGAGATGGAAAAGAACGCCTGAGGAGGACGCGCGCACATGGCACTCACCGATTTAAAAACCGTTCTGGACATGGCGGAGCAGACGAAGACTGCGATCCCCGCCTTCAACATCGATTCGATCCCCGCGACCGAGGGACTCATGGAGGCCGCTGAGGCGGCTGAGTGCCCGGTCATTCTCGCGATCGGCCAGGCTGCGATCAAAGAAGGGCGCATGGCGTATCTTGCCGATCTTGCCCGCCGCGTGGCCGAGTCGAGCCGCGTCCCGGTCGTGCTGCACCTCGACCACTCCTCGAGCTACGAGCAGATCGTCCGCGCGATCGGCCTGGGCTTCTCCTCCGTCATGTACGACGGCTCCCACGGCGCCTTTGAAGACAACCTCCGCGAGAGCAAGAACGTCGTGCGCACGGCGCACGCCGCGGGCGTGAGCGTGGAGTGCGAGCTCGGCGCGATTTTGGGCGTTGAGGACGGCATGAAGCATGAGCGGCCGAACCTCGTCGACCTGAACGAGGTCCGCGCCTTCATCGCCGAGGTCGACTGCGACGCGCTCGCCGTCGGCATCGGCAACGCGCACGGCATCTACAAGTCCACGCCGAACCTCGACTTCGACCGCCTGCAGGCCTGCCGCGACATGGGCGCGCCGCACCTCGTGCTCCACGGCGGCTCCGGCATCCCCGAGGATATGCTCCGCCGCGCGATCACGATCGGCATCCGCAAGATCAACGTCGCGACCGAGCTGCGCCTTGCCTATCTCGAGGGCCTGCGCAGCGCGATCACGTCCGACGACTTCTACGCCGTGCTCCGCGCCGCCCGCGAGAGCGTCCGCGCGACGGCCGCCGACAAGATCCGCATCTTCCAGGGCCGCTGAGCCGGCGAAGCAAGGAGGCATTCCTCTTGAATCCCAACTCTCCCTCGTGCGACGCGCTCTTTATCGGCTCGAGCACGCGCGACCTTCTGATGATCGTCGAAGCGCCCCCCGAGAGCGACCGCCGCATCGCCGCGTCTTCCTACGCTGAGAGCTTCGGAGGCGTAGCCTCGACCGCCGCTGCCGCGTTTCGGCACCTCGGCGGCAAAGCCGGCATCATCACCGCGATCGGCGGCGACGAGACCGGCCGGCTCATCCGTGAGGATCTTGCCGCACGCGGCATCGATCCGCTTGCAGTGCATGTCTTCCCCGAGAGCGCGTCGTCACTGAGCATGATCCAGGTCGAGCACAGCGGCAAGCGCTGCCTCACCTGCTACGGCGGCTGCATCGACCGCCTCACGATGGAGCACATCGACATGGAGCTTGTCAAGCGCGCAAAGGTGCTGCACATCGGAGTCATGGACTTCGACGTGGCCGAGGAGCTCTGCCGCCGTACGAAAAAAGAGACCGATACGCTCGTCTCGATCGACGGCGGGAACATCCCGCTGGACGCGGCAAAGCGCCTTTTGCCCTGGGCCGACTATTTCATCCCCGACAACAAGACCGCGATGACGACGCTCGGCATGGAGCCCGCAGAGGCCTGCCGCTGGTACGTTTCGCAGGGCTGCCGCGTCGCGGCGGTCACCGCGGCCGAACAGGGCATCTGGGCCTTCGACGGCCGCGAGCTGCTCCACGTCCCCGCGATCAGCGTCAAGGTCGTCGACACGACCGGCGCGGGCGACAACTTCCACGGCGCGTTTTTGTGGGCGCGCGCGCAGGGCTATGAGCTCCGGCGGGCGCTCCGCTTTGCCGGCGTCTTCGCCTCACTTACCTGCGAGGGGCTCGGCGGGCGCAACGCATATCCCGCGAAGCGGCGCGTGGAGTCTCTGATGTTCGCCTGAACACACTTCCGCGCAGCTTGATATGAATGAAAGAACGCCTTCGGCTTCTGAACCGAAGGCGTTCTTTTTTTGCGAGATCAGAGGCGCTGCAATTTTGCGTTCACACGCCGCCCGCGCTCTTTTTGGCCCTGCGCGCGTCGGAGATGATCGGTGCGAGCAGGGAGACGATGCTCAAGATCACGAA
>CAMNAE010000277.1 GCA_946530565.1 uncultured Oscillibacter sp. | reverse complement strand
CCCCACCTGCCGGATCTCACGAAAGCCGCTGCTCTCGGGCGAGGGGCGGTAGACCTGCTCGTCGTAGTAGAAGCGGCCGCAGCCGCCCGCGGGGACCTGCGCGTTCTTCGCGATCGAGATCGTCACGTCCGGCTTGAGCGCCATGAGCCGCCCGTCGAGGTCGGTGAAGGTCAGCACCGGCTCGCCGGATAAAAAGCTCCGGTTCTGCGCATACAGCGCGTATTCTTCAAAGCGCCCCATGCGGTAGCGCTGAAAGCCTGCGTCCTCATAGCGCAGCTGCAGCTGCAGCGAAAGGCGCTCCTGCTCCCTGAGGCGGCTCAAGTCCAGGACCATGGCAAAGACCTCCCGTTATTCCGAAAATAAAAGATATGAGGGAAGTATAACACAAAAATTCATCATAGTAAAGCGCTAATTCGCTAATATGATAAAATTTCGCGGCGCTTTTTTCGGCAGGATCGCCGGAAACTGTCCCTTTACGCGACGTGCCAGGCGGTGTCGAGCGCGAGCTCCATCATCTCAAGGAAGGAGGTCTGGCGCTCCTCGGCCGGCAGGGACTCGCCGCGGTAGATGTGGTCGGAGACGGTCAGGATCGCGAGCGCCTGCTTGTGGAGGCGCTGGGCGGTCCAGTAGAGGCCGGCGGCCTCCATCTCAAGCGCGAGGATGCCGAACTTGCGGTAGTGGTCCTTCGTGGTCGGGTCGTCGCAGTAGAACTCGTCGGCCGAGAAGACCTGACCCACGTTGATCTTCGTGCCGAGCTGTTCGGCGCTCGCGGCCGCCTGCTTTAAAAGCGGCCAGGAGCAGGTGGCCGAGAGCTGGCCGGGGAAGTGGTACTGATCGGAAAAATGGGAGTTCGTCGAGGCGCCGAGCGCGATGATCACGTCGCGCAGCTGCGTCTCCTCGGCGATGCCGCCGGCGGAGCCGATGCGGATGATCGACTCGACGCCGTAGACCTCGTAGAGCTCGTGGGCGTAGAGCGAGATCGAGGGAATGCCCATGCCGTGCCCCATGACGGAGACGCGCTTGCCTTTGTACGTGCCGGTGAAACCGAGCATATTGCGCACGGTGTTGAAGCAGACGGGATCGGTAAGGTAGCGCTCCGCGACGAATTTCGCACGCAGCGGGTCGCCGGGCATCAGCACGACCTTTGCGATGTCGCCGATGTTGGCCTCGTTGTGGGGAGTAGCCATGAGTGATTCCTCCTTAATATATATGTTATCTATGATATATTTTTTGTTATGCTGTCCCGCCGGCATCCGCGCGGTAGGGGCGCAGGAAGGCCGGGGTCATGTCGTCTGAGTAGGCGGTGAGCGAGTAGTCGCCGCCCGAGAGGCACCAGTCGTACAAAAGCGCCCGCTCCCAGAGCGCATAGGCGTGGACGATCTCGCCGACGGAGCGCGTCTCGGTGATCTCGCCGGCTTTT
Source organism: uncultured Oscillibacter sp. (assembly GCA_946530565.1). Classification (GTDB taxonomy): domain Bacteria; phylum Bacillota; class Clostridia; order Oscillospirales; family Oscillospiraceae; genus Oscillibacter. The sequence continues at coordinate 1,373 of CAMNAE010000277.1, read as the reverse complement.
TGCCCTTCGGTGATGATGCGGCGCAGGAGTCTGAAATAGCTGCGGGAGCGGTCCAGAAGGTGCTTTTCACCGCGGGCGAGCAGCTGCGTGGATAAAAGCCGCGCCAGAAGATCCATCGAGATGCTGCTCTCGATCATTTTAAAGAGCTCGTGGTTTAAAAAGATCAGCTTCTCCCCGGCGCTTAAGTCAGGATCCATCGTCGCCTCCAGCGCGTCGTATTTCTCGTCGAACACGTAGGCGAGCGTCCCGACGAGGGCGTCCTTGCCCTCAAAATAGTGGTAAAAGGAGCCCTTGCTGGTCTCGGACTCGAAGACGATGTCCTCGATCGTCGTATTCTCATAGCCCTGGTCGTAAAAGAGCTTCCACGCGGCGGCGATGATCCGCCCGCGCGTGTTTCGGCTGTTCTTCTTCGGCATGGCCCTCACTCCTGTACGCCCTGGATATCGAGCAGCTCCAAAACCTCGATGCCCTCGGCCGTGAGCGCCAGAGAGCCTTTGAGGTCATAGTCGGAATACGCGGCATAGTCAAAGCCGCGGAGCAGTTCGTGGTAGTCGATGTCGATGAGCCCCTTGAGCTCGAGGAGGCGGATCGTGCGGGCGCTGGCCTCCAGTGCGCCTTCGCCGTCCTCCAGAAAGACGGGGGTCTCAGAGGAAGAGCGCCGCGCGACGGGAAGAAAGGGCGTCACCGCGAGGCGCCTTAAAAAGGCCAGCTCCTCCCCGGTGAGCACGAGCGCGGGACGCTTCGGGCAGCCGCTCCCGCAGCCGCCGCACGCGCCGTCACAGTCGGCCATATGCAGCCCTCCTTACTGGCATAGAAATATATCGAGACATATCGAGTCGGGCGGGCGGTCAGATCAAGGCCCCCGCGGGGGCAGAGAGCAGCGGCAGCGTCGCGAAGATCTCGGCCTCGAGCGCCTCGTACTGCACGGGCCCCTTTGAGCGCCGGAGCTCGCGGCCGAGCTTTTCGCCGCCTTCGAAGAGATGGATCAGGTAGAACCAGATCTCGCGCATGCGCTGCGCGGCCTGGAAGCGCTCGGCGCCGCCGGCGACATTTTTGCCGTAAAAATCGCGGTAGGCCTGATAGAGATCCCGCGTGAAAGACTGCAGCTCGTCGCGCGTCGCGTTTTCGCCGCCGCGGATCTTCCGAAAGAGCGCGGGATCGGCGATCGCGCCGCGGCCGAGCGCGATGCCAGCAAGATGCGGATAGTGCTCCGCGAGCTCCCCGGCCCGCGCCGGCGTCGTCACGTCTCCGCTGAAGATGAGCGGGAGGGAGCTGCCGTCATAAGCCGCGGCGAAGGCTGCTTCATCGACCGCGCCGCGGTAGAACTGCTTCTGTACGCGCGGGTGGATCGTGAGCGCGGTGAGCGGGTAGCG
>CAMNAE010000276.1 GCA_946530565.1 uncultured Oscillibacter sp. | reverse complement strand
GCGACCGTGCCGCCGCGCAGCGCGTGGATGCCGATCTCTTTTTTCGTGCGCTTGCCGGTGTTGCCGCTGCGGCCGTAAACGGGCGTATATGCCCCGTCGGGATCGATCGCCGCGAGGAGCTTGAGCGCCGTGCCGCTCGGCGCGTCCGCCTTCTGGTTGTGATGCGTCTCGGTGATCTCGATGTCGAAGTCCGCGGCGAGCGCGGGGGTCACGAGCGAGAGCGCCTTTGCAAAGACCGCGATGCCGAGGCTGAAGTTCGCGCTCCAGAGCACGGGGGCATACTCGCCAAGGCCTTTGAGCTCAGCCATCTGCTCTGGTGTATAGCCGGTCGTGCCGGAGAGGAGCGGCGTGTGCGTCTTTCGCACGTAATCGGCGACCGCCGTGAGCGCGGCCGGGCGCGAGAAATCGATCACGCAGTCGCAGACCGGCAGATCCGCAAGGCGGCCAAGGTCGGCGCTGCCGAGCGCGGCGATGACGCTGTCACCGTTTTCGATCGCCTTGCTCTCGATGAGCGCGCCCATTTTGCCGCGGCCGATCAGGAGGTACTTCACAGCAGGCCAGCCTCCTTCAGCGTCTCACGCAGCACCGCGGCGGGGCCCTCGGTCATCTCGCACAGCGGCAGACGCATCGGGCCGACGTTCAGGCCCATCATGTTCATGGCGGCCTTCACGGGGATCGGATTGACCTCGAGGAAGAGGTTGTTCATAAGCTTGAGGTACTGAAGATGCTTTGCAAGGGAGGCCTCATGATCGCCCGCCACCCAGTCGGCCACGATCTCGTGGCACTCCTTCGGGCAGACGTTGGCGAAGACCGAGATCACGCCGCTGCCGCCGACGCCGAGGATCGGCACGGTGATATCGTCGTTGCCGGAATAGATCGCGAAGTCAGGTCCCGCGAGGTGGGCGATCTTCATGACATAGCTCATGTCGCCGGAGGCCTCTTTGATCGCGGTGATGTTCGGGTGCTTCGCGAGCTTTTCAACAACGCTCACGGGGATGGAGCAGCCGGTGCGGCCGGGCACATTGTAGAGGATGCAGGGGATGTGGACCTTGTCGGCCGTCTCGGCGAAGTGGCGGTACATGCCGGTCGGGTTGGCCTTATTGTAGTAGGGCGCGATCAGGAGCAGCGCGTCAGCGCCCATGTCCTGATACTCGATGCTCTTTTCGATCTGCGTGGCGGTGGAGTTGGAGCCGCTGCCGACGATGACCGGCACGCGGCCGTTCACGACCTCGATCGTGTGCCTGACGACGGAGGCGTCCTCCTCATGGGTCATGGTAGAGTATTCGCCGGTCGTGCCGAGGGTCAGTATGCCGTCGGTGCCGCCGGCGATCTGGCGCTCGATGAGCTCGGTCAGAACCTCGAAGTTGACGCTGCCGTCCTCGTGGAACGGGGTGATCATGGCGACGATGGAGCCCTTCTGATTCGTGAATTTCATGGATGTACCCTCCCGTTTTTCTGCTGCGGCGCAATGTCTGCGGCCGCAAAAATAAAAGAAATGCCGGCAGAGGCACTTCTCCGCCGACAAGAGGTTTCTTTAAAAACCGTAAACGCTCTTATGCAGCGGATAGCCCTCCCGCACTTAAAAAAATTCAAGTGCGGACAGTCCCTCCGGTGTTCCCGAAGGACCCACGCCATGCCCGCGCCCGGGCAGGACGTTCGGCGGAATTGCCTCCCCTGTGCTCATCGCCCGCCGGCTCCCACAAGGCCATCGCATCCGCGCCTCTATCCAGAACGTATCTTAGCACTGCAGAATAGGCAATGCAAGAGCATTTTTTGCAAATACCGTCTTTTTTTGCCCGTTTCGTTCGCTTTTTTTCACTGTGTCCGCCGCACAGGGGCAGATGTCGCTCATGCGCGCGAGACCGGCCGCGTTCAGGCGCGGCCAGCCCCGGGCGTGACCTCCACTGCCGTTCCGGTCGACAGGAAATACAGCACGCGTCTTGCGATCTTCTTTTCAAAGATCCTGCCGAGCGCGAGCGAATAGGCGGCAAGCTGCGGCTCATAGTGGCGCACGCGCGCACGCAGCGCAGAGTCATCGCGGATGTGATCCGTTTTGAAATCCACCACGACGAGGCCCTCTTCGGTCTCGAAGAAGCAGTCGACCACGCCCTGCAAAAGGATCTCCTCACCGCCGGGCAGGGCAGGATCCGCTTCGCTTGCATCTACAAGGATCGAGAACGGGTATTCACGATAGACGCTTTGCGCCGCGCGGATCTCATCGGCGATCGGCGAGGCAAGCAGCCGCTCCACGTTTGAAGCATTGACCGCCGCGGCCTGCTGCTCCGTCAAGTATCCGTCCTTTACAAGATCTGCAAGCTGTGAACTGACGCTCCCTCCGGAGAAATCAAGGTACTGCAGCAGAAGGTGCGTCGCGGTGCCCTGTTCGGCCGCGGAAAGACCGTGGCTCGCCTTTCGGAACTCCGGCTGACGAAGGGAACGGGTGCTTCGCTCCGACGCGCTCGGCGCGTCCTCATCAAGCTCCTCGTCCAGGATCCGGCCCTTCCACGCGGTCGCGGTCTGCTTGGCGGGAATGCGCGTAAAGGCCTCGTAGGGGTACTGCCAGGAGAGCAGCGCCGGGTCAAAGGCGATCGGCGCCTCCCGGTCTTCGGCCGCTTCACTCTGTTCGCTCGCCTCCGTCTCAGCGCCCTCATCCGCCCCGTGCACCTGCACGAGCCATGGGTTAGGGTCGGCCTCGTCCAGCGGCAGAGCCCCGCACTGCGCGATCGCGCGCAGGGGCTCGCCCTCGGGCGCGCACAGAAGCAGCGACAACAGCCAGTCGCTGTAGGAGCCCGCCT
>CAMNAE010000275.1 GCA_946530565.1 uncultured Oscillibacter sp. | reverse complement strand
CATCGGCCTCACCTCGAACGGTCAGGCGCTCGCGGGCCAGCTTGAAACGGCCATGGCCGCGGGTCTTACGTCGCTGAACCTGAGCCTCGACGCGCTCGATCCCGCGCTCTACGCGCGCATGACCCGCGGCGGAGACGTATCGCGCGTGCTCGCCGCGCTGGACGAAGCGCTGGCGCTCGGCCTCCCGGTCAAGCTCAACTGCGTGCCGGTCCGGGGTCTGAACGAAGGGGAGCTCAAGCCGCTCGCGGCGCTTGCGAAGGACAAAGCGATCGACGTGCGCTTCATCGAGCTGATGCCGCTCGGCTGCGGCAGGGATCTGCAGCCCGTGCCGCCGGAGAAGGTGCTCTCGCGTCTGGAGGCAGCCTTCGGCGCCTCTGTTCCGGACACGGGAGCGCACGGTCACGGCCCGGCCGTGTATCGCCGCTTCCCCGGCTTTTCGGGCGCGGTCGGCTTCATCGGCGCGCTGAGCGCCTGCTTCTGCGAGACCTGCAACCGCGTGCGCCTGACGAGCGACGGACGATTGAAGCTCTGCCTCAATCACACGGCGGGGCTCGACCTGAGGGCGCTTCTGCGCGCCGGCGCGTCGGACGACGAGATCCTGCGCAAGATCGCGCGGGCGATCGAGCTTAAGCCCGCGCGGCATGAGTTTTTCAAAGAAAACCGCGACGCGGAATCGCGCCGCATGAACGAGATCGGAGGCTGAGGGATATGGGAAAGGTCTGTGCCGTTTGCGTCAGTTCCGCGCGCGGGACCGGCAAGGAAAACGTCGAACGCGCGCATTTCATCGCCGGGCACGGCATCGATGGCGACGCCCACGCAGGCCCCTGGCACCGTCAGGTGAGCCTTTTGGGTCTTGAAAAGATCGACGCCTTCCGCGCCCGCGGCGCCGCGGTCGAATTCGGCGCCTTCGGCGAAAACCTCGTCGTCGAGGGCATCGACTTCCGCGCGCTCCCCGTCGGGACGCTCTTTCGCTGCGGAAGCGTCCTGCTCGAGCTCACGCAGATCGGCAAGGACTGCCACAGCCACTGCGCGATCTACAAGCAGGTCGGCGACTGCATCATGCCCCGCGAGGGCGTTTTTGCCCGGGTGCTCGAGGGCGGAGAGATCGCGGTCGGCGACGAGCTTGTGATCGAGCCGCGCAAGGAGCCCCGCCCCTTCCGGGCGGCCGTTATCACCTTGAGCGACAAGGGCGCGGCCGGCGAGCGCGAGGACAAAAGCGGCCCCGCGATCGCGGAGCGGCTCAAAATAAACGGCTATGAGGTCCTCGAGCAGCTGCTCCTCCCCGACGAGCCGGAGCTTTTGAAGCGCCAGCTCATCCGCCTCTGCGACCAGCGGCAGCCGGATCTGATCCTCACGACCGGCGGCACCGGCTTTTCCCCGCGGGATACGACGCCCGAGGCGACGATGGCCGTCGCCGAAAAAAACGCCCCCGGCATCGCCGAGGCGATCCGCGCCGCGTCCCTTCGCATCACGCCGCACGCGATGCTCTCGCGCGGGGTCTCGGTGATCCGCGGCAGAACGCTCATCATCAACCTCCCCGGCAGCCCCAAGGCCTGCATGGAGAGCATGGACGTCTTTATGGACGCGCTTCCCCACGCGCTCGGCCTTTTGCGCGACAGCGTCCACGACTGCGCGCGCTGATACGCGCAAACGTATCTGACAACGGCAAATCGAGTGTAAATCCACTCTTTGCAAATATTATTCCTGAAATACGGAAAGGAGTCAAACACCATGCAAAAGCAAAAACACCTGGCGCTGTTTCTTGCGCTCATGCTGCTCCTCGGCCTGAGCGGCTGCGGCAGCTCCGGCGCGGGCGGCAGCGCCCCGGCGTCAGCCGCGCCGGATACCAAAGCCGAGACAGCGCCCGCGGCGGCCCCTGCCCCCGCGGCCCAGCCCGCGCCCGAAGCTCCGGCCGCGCCGGAGGCTGAGCCTGCACCGGAAGCTGAGCCGGTCGAGCTCGTCGTCTTCGCCGCCGCGTCGCTGACCGAGACGCTGACGGAGATCGCTGAGCAGTACAAAGCGGCCGCGCCGAACGTCACGCTCGTCTTCAACTTCGACTCGTCCGGCACGCTCAAGACGCAGATCGAGGAGGGCGCCGAGGTCGACCTCTTCCTCTCCGCCGCGCCGAAGCAGATGAACGCGCTCGACGCCTCTCAGGACGCCGAGAAGAACCCTGACGGGCTCGACTTCGTGCTTGAGGGGACGCGCATCGATCTTCTTGAGAACAAGGTCGCGCTCGCGGTGCCCGAGGGCAACCCCGCAAATCTTACAAGCTTCGACGGCTTCGCCGCCGCGCTCGACGCGCACGAGGTCTTCCTCGCCATGGGCAACAGCGATGTCCCCGTCGGCCAGTACACGCAGAAGATCCTGAGCTATTACGGCTTTGATGAAGAGGCGCTCGCCTCCGCCGGCTGCATCACCTACGGCAGCAACGTCAAGGAGGTCACGACCCAGGTGAGCGAGGGGGCCGTCGACTGCGGCATCATCTACGCGACCGACGCCTTCTCGGCCGGCCTCACGGTCGTCGACACCGCCACGAAGGAGATGTGCGGCCAGGTCATCTACCCCGCCGCCGTTATGAACGTGAGCGCGCACCCGGACGAGGCCAAGGCGTTCCTGGACTACCTGACCTCACCCGAGGCCTCCGCCGTCTTCAAGAGCGTCGGCTTCACCCCGCTTCAGTAAGGAAGGCCTTGCTTCCCTCCCCCAGCGCGGTCGTACAGTCCGGTGGACTGTTTGAAGGCATCCGCCGTCTCCCGCAAGGCGGATGACGGAAGAGGGAGAAGGTCTCAGGAGGCGCAG
>CAMNAE010000274.1 GCA_946530565.1 uncultured Oscillibacter sp. | reverse complement strand
GGTCGGCGCGGCCACCGAGACCGAGATGAAGGAGAAGAAGCTGCGCATCGAGGACGCGCTCAACGCGACCCGCGCCGCTGTTCAGGAGGGCGTTGTCGCCGGCGGCGGCACGATCTTCGTGAACGTCATCCCCGCGGTCGAGGCGCTGCTCGGCAAGGTCTCCGGCGATGAGAAGACCGGTGTCCAGATCGTCGCCAAGGCCCTCGAGGCCCCCATTCGCCAGATCGCGGCCAACGCCGGCCTCGACGGCAGCGTGATCTTCGAGAAGGTCCGCTCCTCCGGCAAGAACGGCTACGGCTTCGACGCCTATAAGGAAGAGTACTGCGATATGGTCGCCTCCGGCATCATCGATCCCGCGAAGGTCACCCGCAGCGCGCTCGAGAACGCGGCGTCCGTCGCGGCCATGGTGCTCACCACCGAGTCCCTGGTCGCCGACAAGCCCGAGCCCCCCGCACCGGCTCCCGCTCCCGACATGGGCGGCATGGGCGGAATGTATTGATTATTGCCCGCAAAAAGGCCCCCGGCACGCTCACGCGTGCCGGGGGCTTTTTTGCGGGCAGGGATTAGGGATTAGGGAATAGGGATCAGGGAATAGTTTACTTTCCACGACAAAACCCCTAATCCCTGATGCCTGATCCCTGAAGGGATTCCTTACGACAGGAAGCCCTTCAAGATCGTATCCTCAGCCTCTTCTGCACTCAATCCGAGCGTTTCGAGCTTCAGGAGCTGGTCGCCGGCGATCTTGCCGATCGCGGCCTCGTGGATCAGCTGCGCCTCGGTGGAGTTCGCCGTGATCGCGGGGACGGACTGGATGTGCGCCTCACCCATGATGATCGAGTCGCACTGCACGTGGCCGAAGCACTGGGCGTTGCCGATCATGTTCGGGTAGAAGACCTGCGAGGACTTGTCTTTTGCGACGGAGCGCGAGATGACGCGGCCCTTGGAGTCCTCGCCGTCGAGCACGATCTCCATGCGGCTCTCGGCCTTCTGCTCGCCGTGGGTCAGCAGGCGCTCGGTCAGAACGACCTCGGCGCCCTTGCCGCACACGACCTTCGTGTCGCGCACGGTGGAGTCGATGCCGGCGATCTGCACGGTCTCCATCGTGAGAGAAGCGCCCTCGCCGAGGTACACGACCGTCTGCGGGTTCATGATGCGCCCGCCGATGCCGTCGCCCTCGCCGTAGTGCTTTTCGCTGTAGTGCACGTGGGAGTGCGCGCCGACGTGGAAGGTGTGCACGCCGTCGTGGCGGGAGGTCTCCTTGCCGCCGTTGTGGATGCCGCAGCCGGCGACGATCTTCACGTCGCAGTTCTCGCCGATGAAGAAGTCGTTGTAGACCATCTCCTGCACGCCGCTCTTCGTGATCAGCACGGGGATGTGGCAGCTCTCGCCGACCGTGCCGTCGGCGACGTGGATCTCGATGCCCTTTTTGTCGGGGCGGTCGTTGATCTTGATGTGGTCGGTGCTCGCGCGGCCGTCGCAGGCGCTGTCCTTGCGGATGTTGAAGGCGCCGACGGGCTTGCCGATCAGGTCTGCGATCTTTTCGAGCAGGTCGCGGTCGATCGTGCTCTGGTCGATGAACTGGCCGTTGTTTTCAAGAGCCATGACTCAAACGCCTCCTCTTTCAAGCACCGGGCAGCCGGCGCGGGTGTCCGAGAGGATCTCGGGCAGGATCTCATCGGGCTTGCCGCTGTGCAGCAGCTGCCCGTCGCCGACGACGATGACGCGGTCGGCCAGCGAAATGATGCGCTCCTGGTGCGAGATGATGATCATCGCCGCGTCGGAGCGGCCGTGCAGCGCGGCGAAGGTGTCGGTCAGCCGCGCGAAGGACCAGAGGTCGATGCCGGCCTCGGGCTCGTCGAAGATCATGAGCTTCGCGTTCCGCGCGAGCACGGTCGCGATCTCGATGCGCTTGACCTCGCCGCCGGAGAGCGACGTGTCGACCTCGCGCTCCAGATAGTCGTTCGCGCACAGGCCCACCTGCGTCAGGTATGCGCAGCATTTGTCCTTCGAGAGCGGCTTGTCGCCCGCGGCGACGTTCAGAAGGTCGCGCACGGTGAGCCCCTTGAAGCGCGGCGGCTGCTGGAAGCCGTAGCTGATGCCAAGGCGCGCGCGCTCGGTGATCGAGGCGTTCGTGATGTCCTGGCCGTTCCAGATGATCTGGCCGCGCGTCGGCTGCGCAAGGCCCATGATCACGCGCGCGAGCGTCGTCTTGCCGCCGCCGTTCGGCCCCGTGAAGACGAGCAGCTCCCCCTCGGAGACCGTGAGGGAGATGTCCCGCAGGATCTCTTTGTCCTGCCCGTTCTCGGATACGTCATATCCGATGTGTTTCAGTTCCAGCATAGCGCTGAAGCCTCCCTGTAAATGTGATAACACTTTATTATACTCATTCATATAAGAGAATGCAATAGGGAAATGAGGGTCGAGGGCCAAGCGCCAAGGGGCGAGGGGGCGGGGGATTGGCCCCCCTGAAAGGGGGGCTGGCGCGCAGCGCCAGAGGGGTTCTGCCGCTCCGGCCTCCAGCGTCCGGAACCCCATCACCGCTTCACGGTCCCCCTCCCCTTTCAGGGGAGGCAGAGGCCCCCCTGAAAGGGGGGCTGGCGCGCAGCGCCAGAGGGGTTCTGCGTCTCCGGCGAGACAGCACACCCGCCCGCGCCTTGACAGGAGCGGGCGGGTGCGGTAAGATGCTTTCAAGCGAAATAACTCAGGCCTTCCAGAGGCTGTGGAGGTTGCAGTAGGCATAAACGCCCTGCACTGTCTCACCCTCGGGCAGGGCGAAGACGGCCTTCGGCGCCTGCTCGGGCTTC
>CAMNAE010000273.1 GCA_946530565.1 uncultured Oscillibacter sp. | reverse complement strand
CCCCTCACCCGACGAGGTCGCCGAGGTCTTCACGGTCCCGCTCGACTTCTTTATGAACAACGAGCCCGAGATCTGGAAGAACCGGCACCGGATCACACCGGAGGCGGGCTTCCCCTACGCGCGATACGGCCTTCCGGAGGACTATTACGCTGACAGCGGCTTTACGACCGATATCCACTTCTGGCTCTGGCAAAGCCGCGTCATCTGGGGTCTCACCGCAAGGATCCTCTACCACCTGATCGGGAAGCTCAAATAAAAAAGCGACTCCGCCCGCTGCTTGAAACTAAGCAGCGGGCGGAGGTTTTTACCCCTCGGCGAGGAGCTTGTTGAGCTCCTGCATGAAGGTGTCGATGTCTTTGAACTGGCGATAGACCGAGGCGAAGCGGACGTAGGCGACCTGGTCGATCGTGCGCAGACGGTCCATGACCTTTTCGCCGATCGCGCTGGTCGGGATCTCGCGGTCCATGGAGTTCTGCAGGTCCTGCTCGATGTCGAGTGCGACCTTCTCGAGCTCGCCGAGCGCGACCGGGCGCTTCTCACAGGCACGGATCATGCCGCGCAGCACCTTCTGACGGTCGAAGGTCTGGCGGCTGCCGTCCTTCTTGACGACGACGATCGGCAGCATCTCCACGGTCTCATAGGTCGTGAAGCGCCGGGCGCAGGCCAGGCACTCGCGGCGGCGCCGGATGCTGATGCTCTCCTCGGTGGGGCGGGAATCCACCACTTTGCTCTCGGTGTGCCCGCAGTAGGGACATTTCATAGCCGTTTCGCTCCTTCTCCGCGTTATTGGATCGTATAGCCGCCGCGCACCATCAGCTTCACCGTGGATCCGCCGGCGACGACGGCGCGGTCCTCGATCGTCATCATGTAGAGGTGGTTTTTTTGGAGCGCGCCGCCGTTTTCAAGAACGCTCCCGTCGGTCTCATCGATGAGCCCGGGGCTCGAGGCGGCGGAGCAGGTCGCGCTCCCGACGCGCAGCAGCAGCTCGCAGCCGAGCGTCCCCGTGAGCTTTTTGCCCGGGGCGAGCTCCACGAGCGTGAAGTTCCCGGCGCTGCTCCCGCCGCCCGCCTGCTCGCGCGCAAGCTGCTCGACCTTCGGCAGGAACACGCTGTTCAGATAGCTCAGCGTCACGAGCGGATCGCCCTCGGAGCCGGGATCGGCCGCGATCGCCGCGCCCATTAAAAGCGCGCTCACCACGAGCAAAAGCAAGAGTCTCCCAAGGGGATGCGTCAGTTTCTGAATCATCCGCGTCACTTCCCTTCGAGCCAGAGCGTGCGCTCCACGAGTGCGCCGCCGCGGTAATAGAGCCGCGGCACGCGCTTGCTGACCGCGCAGGTGAGCTCATAGGGGATCGTCCCGATCAGCGCGGCGAGGTCGTTTGCGCTCTGATGCGCGCCGAAGAGCTCCACCGCGTCGCCCACATGCACGTCCGGCAGCCCGCTTAAATCGATCATGCACATATCCATGCAGATGCGCCCGCGCAGAGGCGCGATGCCCGACGCAGTCACCACGCCGATCCTATTGGAAAACGCCCGGAAAAAGCCATCGGCATAGCCGACGGGCAGCACGCCGATGCGGGTCTTGCCCTCGGTCCGGTAGATGCCGCCGTAGCTTACGAACGTGCCGGGGTCGTAGATCTTGATCGTCGAGACACTGCTCTTTAATGTCATCACAGGCCGGACGCCGAGCGTTTCGGCGTCATCGCCCATCCCGTAGAGTCCGATGCCGGGACGCACCATATCGAGCCAGTACTCCGGATAGCGCGCAAGGGCGCCGGTGTTGGCGCAGTGCCGGATCGCAAAGGTGCAGCCCTTCTCCTCAAGCGCCGTGATGCAATTCATAAAGACGTCGAACTGCTCCCGGGTATACGCTCTTGCCTCCGGCGCGTCGGAATCCGACATGGCGAAGTGCGTGAAGATGCCCTCGGCCTCAAGGCCCGGCAGGCGGCAGCTCTCGGCGATCGCGTCGATGCCGCCGGAAAAATGCTCCCCGCGCACAAGGAAGCCAAGGCGCGACATGCCGGTATCCACCTTGATGTGGATCTTCAGCGTCCCGCCGCAGCTTCCGGCGGCCTCGCTGTACTCAAGCGCCTTGGCTCTGGCCGAGACCGTCTGCGTCAGGCGGTCCCGGATCAGGCTCGGCACCATCTCGGGCGGCGTGTGGCCGAGGATCAGGATCGGCATTTGGATGCCGGCGCGCCGAAGCTCGTGTGCCTCGTCGTAGCTCGACACTGCGAGGTAGTCGGCGCCGAGGCGCTCGAGCTCCCGGCCGATCTGAACGGCGCCGTGGCCGTAGGCGTCCGCCTTCACGACGCCGAGGTATTTGACGTTTTTCCCGATCCGCGCGCGCGCGGCGTGATAGTTGTGCGCGAGCGCGTCCAGGTCGATCTCGGCCCAGGTGCGGCGGAGGATCGTTTCTTCATGCGAGATAGACAAGTTGCTTGGCTCCTTCATATCCGCGCCGCGTAAGATCCGGGATCATAACGCGGCGTTTTCTTTTTGTGTTCGCTCAAAGAGCGCTGTTTTCGGGCATCTCCGCGATCTCACGGAAGGCCTGTGGGAAGCAGCCGATGATGTCCTCGGGCGCGGTGCAGTAGGCCGTGACCGTGTCCTCGGCGATGTCCCCGGCACGGCCGTGGAGCCAGGCCCCGAGCACGGCTGCGCGCATCGGCGAGGCGCCCTGCGCCAAAAGCGACGTGATGAGCCCGGTCAGAACGTCGCCGCTCCCGCCCTTGGAAAGGCCCGAGCCGCCGGTCGTGTTCATAATGACCGTGCCGTCAGGCGAGGCGGTCACGCTGTCGTGGCCCTTCAGGAGCACATAG
>CAMNAE010000272.1 GCA_946530565.1 uncultured Oscillibacter sp. | reverse complement strand
TAGGGTTGCTGGTTTTTGATTGGTCGATCTCGGCTGAGGACGACATCGGCTTTTTCGCCTATCGCACATCCGGTGAATACACGAATGCATCGGAAGTCATGAATCAGAAATCTGAGATCGCGACCGGCAAAAGAGAAGGCAGTGAACCAGGCATCTATGTAAAGCCAGGAGACGCCGTCTATTTCACGTATTACAGGATCGATTTCGATTATGAGGAATACGGTTTTCCCGAGGATATTTCCGATCAGGTAACGATATCGAATCTTCGCATCGAGGACTATATCCAGACCGATGAAGGCGACTTCAATCAGCTTCTGGTCTATGATGAGTCAATGGGAACTCTCACGGCGCAAGTCATGGCGTCGGCAGAGGATCCCAGTGGCTACACCTATATACATATGGAGGATGTCGAGATAGCAGATGTCGCCGAGGGAGCTACTTACCGCATTAAGGCCACCCCAAAAGAGGGCTATCAGTTCTATGGCTGGGTGCAGACCTATCGGTATAACGGTGTGCTGCGCAAGAGCTACCGCGGTCTTCGCTATTATAAGGTCATTGAAAAGCAGGTCATTGATGAATACGGAGATGTTTCACGCATCGTAAACGACCAGGCGGCGATCACTGTCCCGGAGCTCGAGGTCAAGCTCGACGGCAACAGCCAGTATACCGCGATCTTTGCCCCGGAGGGGACTTATATCGCCCGTGTGAACAGCACGTTCTACGACGCGAGCTACTCCCTCGCTGACATCATCAACAGCGCCGCCTCCGGCGATATGATCGAGATCCTCGCCGACCGCTCGCTGGATGGCAATGCCACCGTGAAAAAGGGCGTGACGCTCTATGTGCCCTTCCGCCCGATCGTCGGCGCTGACGACGAGGCGGCCGGCAAGTTCCGCAAATGCGGCGGCAAAGCCAACGAATTCGGCGGCACTGCTTATCACACGCTGACGATCCCAACGGGAACGACGCTGACTGTAAACGGCAAGCTCGCGGTCGGCGCGGTCACGGGCGCGGCTACGCAGGGCATGCAGGGCCATATCTCCGGCGCCTGCGGCGAGATCGAGAACAACGGTCAGATCACGATCAGCCAAAACGGCACGATGGTCACCTACGGCCTCGTGCGCGGCAGCGGCGTCGTGCGGGCTGAAAACTACGGCGTCGTGAAGGAGCCGCTCGTCATCTGCGATTTCGCGGGCGGCAGCAATACGCTCGCGCTCTACACCGACCAGCAGATGCCCTTTAAGCGCTTTGCGACGCAGAATATCCAGTGTGAGCTGCAGCTCGAGCGCTACGGCACGCTGACCGGCATGATCAATCTCTACGCGATCGGCGGCTTCAACGAGGTCGAGGCCGACGTCGTCGGCGTGACAGATGACTCAATCTTCTGGCCGAACGACACCGGTGTCAGCGGGAGCGACATCATCCTCTCGCGCACCTATCAGCCGCAGTATTTACAAAGCGGCACCAAGCAGAGCGTTGGCATCGGCAAGACGACCTGGAACGTCTACGGCGGACTTGTGTTCCGCAACCTGACGCTGAATCTCGGCATCGCGACGGTCACGATGGACCATGTCGACTTCGCGATCCCGCCGCACATGGACTTCATCATGAACGACGGGCTCTATGACATCCCCGGCAAGGTGAAGATCATGCCCGGCGCGCACATGACAGTCGCGAGTGACGCGACGCTCAAGATCACGGGCAAGCTGATCGTGCTCGACGGGCTCAGGCAGGAGCCCATGAGCGGCTATCAATATCCGACCCGCGCCCAGCTGAGCGTCCCCGGCTACGGCGGCTCCGCTGAGTTCATACTCAACGGCACGCTCCGCATCACCAAGGGCTCGACGCTCGGCGGCGTGATCCAGTCGACGTCGGATACCGGCATCCTGATCATCGAGGAGGGGACGTACCTGAAGAACTCGACCGCGGACCTTGGCGCGCTGGATCCGGCCGCCGCCGTGGATCTGGATGTCAGCCTCGCGCGGCAGATCATCCCGGCAACCGACACCTGGGCCGTGCATGAGACGGACTCGGAAGGCTATGACGTCTTTTACAACTGGGTGCAGCAGGACGGCGGCAAGGGCGGCTATGCCGACAACACGACCTGGTTCAACCTCCCGGCGCGCATCTGTAACGGCACTGAAATGATCGAGCTGACGCCGGGCACCTGGAAGTCCTCAGTCGGCAGCTATACCTTTACCGATACCTCTCATCAGCGCTACTGCTCGAACGGCAAGAGCATCACGGCGGAGGCCTATACGAACGCCCGCGTGATGACCCTTTATGACGACATCTTCGAGCGCACGGTCAAGGGCGCCTGGGCCGAGAGCACCTCGGCCGTCGAGGTCACGAGCAACACCGTCGCCGGCAGCGACAAGACGGGCAGCCTGACGAGCGGCGTGACGGTCGAGACGGTCGCGGTCCTCAATGCCGACGGCAGCACGACGCTGACGCTCAAGACGATGAAGGGCGACGCGCCGGCTCCTGAAAAGTATGTGCACCTGGTGAAATACGTCACCGCGACCGGCACGCTGACCGCCGAGGGAGCGAACGACATCTACACGATCCCCGCCGAGGCGCAGAGCGTGACGATCGAAAGCGCGCTGCTGGGGGACTCGAATGGTGACGGAAAGATCGCCATGACGGATATTACGGCATTGCGGCTCCATATCCTGGATAAAAAGCTGCTGTCCGGAATCACAAATCTTGCAGCGGATGCAAATAGTGACGGAAAAATCGCTATGACAGATATCACAGCATTGCGACTCCATATTTTGAATAAAAAAGCTCTATTTTAAAGACGGAGGAGGAAAAACGGTGAAGAC
>CAMNAE010000271.1 GCA_946530565.1 uncultured Oscillibacter sp. | reverse complement strand
CGGCGGCGTGGTGGACACCTCCGGCGCGGGGGATACCTTCTGCGCCTGCACATTGAGCTATGTGCTCCGGCACGGGCTCGAGGCGCTCACGGATGAGCAGCTGCTTGAGATGCTGACATTCGCGAATGCGGCGGCGTATCTCGTGACGACGAAAAAGGGCGCGCTGCGCTCGATGCCCGAACCGGCCGCGGTCGAGGCGCTGCTCGCACGCTGAAAAAGACGGTTGAAAAGCAGCGGAAAATCGCATATACTGTTTCAATAATCAAAAACCGGACACGATGTCCGGAAGGAGGGAGGCGCGTTTTGGAAAAAAGATTCGGCCGCTTTCGCGGCATCTACTGGCAGCAGGTGTTTCTGACGACGAGCACGGTGCTCTTTACGCTGTTGCTGCTCGGCGCGCTTTTCTTCCTTTTAAGCTTTCGCTACTCACGCACGCAGAGCGTCGAAAGTCTCCGTGAGATGGCGGAGGCGGTGGCCGCGCAGGCCGCCCCGGCGCTCGAGGAGAGCCAGGGCAGCGAGGCCGAGGAGCAGCTCGACCGGCTCTTGCGCTTTACGGCCTCGATCCAGAAAAACGACTACCTGATCTCTGACGCGGCGGGCAACTGCCTGTGTACGACGACCGGGGAATTCGCCCAAAAGCTCCCGGAAAAACTGACCGAGAAGCTTGAGACTGAGGGCGAGAACATCCGCGGTGTGTTTCTTGAGAGCGAGAGCGGTGCCCGGCGCTTTGCCTCCGGCGCGCCGATCCGCTCCCGCGGCGGAGAGCTGCTCGGCTTTGCGATCGTCATGGTGCCCGACGCCTCGATGGACGTGATCTGGCGCGGTTTTGCGGGGCTCTACTTTATGATCGCGTTCGTCGCGCTGCTTCTGGCGCTCGTAGCGGCCTCGGTGATGTCGATCCGTTCGGTGCAGCCGATCCGCGACATGGTGCGCGCGACCCGCGCCTATGCCGACGGAGATTTCTCCGTGCGCATGGCTGAGACCGAGCGGCGCGACGAGATCGGGGAGCTTGCGGCCTCGTTCAACCGCATGGCAGACTCGATGGAGCAGACGGAGCGGCAGCGGCGGGACTTCATCGCGAACATCTCGCACGAGCTCAAAACGCCGATGACGACGATCGCCGGCTATACCGACGGCATTCTGGACGGCACGATCCCGCCCGAGGAGGAGCGGCCCTATCTGCAGATCATCTCGGATGAGAGCCGGCGCCTTTCAAGGCTCGTGCGCCGCATGCTCGACGTCTCGCAGCTGCAGAATATGGATCCATTGAGAAGCGGCGCGACCTTCGACCTGTGCGAGAGCGTTCGCCGCGTACTCATCTCACTGGAGAAAAAGATCACCGACCGCGATCTGGACGTGGACGCGGACATCCCGGACGCGCCGATCCTCGTTCTGGGCGACCGCGACCTCATCACGCAGGTGGTCTACAATCTGACCGAGAACGCCGCCAAATTCGCCCGCGCCGGCTCACGCATCTATCTCGGCGTCGAGACGCGGGAGAGCAAGGCGCTGGTCACCGTGCGCAATGAGGGCGACACGATCCCGCCTGAGGAGATCCCGCTTCTCTTTGAGCGCTTCCACAAGAGCGAGAAATCCCGCTCGAAGGACAAGGACGGCGTGGGGCTCGGGCTCTACATCGTCAAGACGATCCTCGCGCAGCACCATGAGGATATCCATGTCACCAGCGAAAACGGCGTGACCACGTTCTACTTTACGCTGTCGATCGCTCAGGAAAAGCGGAGGGATGCATGAAGAAAAGAGATCTGCCGAAAAAAGAGCCCTCCGAGAGCCGCCTGAGCCCGGAGAGCGCCGCTTATCTTGCCGCAAAGCGCGCGGGAGGAGCGGACGCGGAGGCGGATCCCCGCGAGATCGTGCGTGTTTACCGCGACGAGGCCGGGCCGGATACGATCGAGATCAGCTACCAGTACCGGCTCTCCTCGTCGCTCAAAGAGCGCCTGGGGCTTGCGGGCCCTGTGCGGCGCGCGAAAAGCCTGAGGCGCAGGCGCAGGGGAGACCGCTTCTTCAATGTGATCTACGGCATCGTCGGAATATTGCTGATCATCTTCCTCTGCGTGAGCATCGGGAGCTTCGTCAAGCCGCACTTTTCCTTCCGCGTGACCCTTCCGGGCCAGACGATCGGAGAGTCGAGCGATATCAGCATGGCGCGCTACACCGTGCCGGAGGGCGGCGGTCCGCGCTTCCGCTTGGCGGATACGCGCGGCGAGCCCCTGGGCGGCGCCGAGATCTACCGGCGGGTGAGCCCGGCGGTCGTCTCGGTCTCGGTGCGCTCCGGCAGCACGCTCTACACCGGTACCGGCGTGATCATCACCGCCGACGGCTATATCATCACGAACTACCATGTGATCGAGGGCGGCGAGGAGTGCAGCGTGCTTTTGAGCAACGACGCAAGCTATGAAGCCGCGTATGTCGCGGGTGACGCCGACCTCGACCTCGCGGTTTTGAAAATCGACGGGACCGGGCTCCCGACCGCCGTGCTCGGGGACTCCGACCTCATGGCGGTCGGAGAGAGCGCCTACGCGATCGGCTCCCCGCTGGGCCTGAGGCTGCGCGGCTCGATGACCGACGGCATCATCTCGTACATCGGCCGGGATATGGAGGTCGATGGGCGCAGCATGACGCTGCTGCAGACCACAGCCGCGCTCAATAACGGCAACTCCGGAGGCCCGCTTTTGAACGACTGCGGCCAGGTGATCGGCATCAACGTGATCAAAATGGTCTCGAGCCAGCGCCAGCTCGAAGGACTCGGCTTCGCGATCCCGACCACGACCGTCGAGCGCACCGTCAACGACCTGATCCGCTACGGCGC
>CAMNAE010000270.1 GCA_946530565.1 uncultured Oscillibacter sp. | reverse complement strand
CTGGCGGCGGCGCTCGAGTACGCGGGCTATACCTGCGAGCTTCTGGAGAACTGCGGCGAGCAGGTCGCGGAGCTGGGCCTTAAGTACGTGCACAACGACACCTGCTACCCGGCGCTGCTCGTGATCGGGCAGTTTCTCGACGCGCTGGAGAGCGGGAAGTACGACCTTGACCATACGGCGCTCATCATCACGCAGACCGGCGGCGGCTGCCGTGCCTCGAACTACATCCATCTTTTGAGAAAGGCACTTGTAAAGGCCGGCTATCCGCAGGTGCCGGTTTTGAGCCTCAACTTCTCGGGGCTTGAGAGCGATTCGAGCCTCCCGATGACCGTGCCGCTCATGCGCATGTGCATGGCCGCGATCTACTACGGCGACCTGCTCGTGACGCTGCGCGAGCAGACGGAGCCTTACGAGCTCGAGCCGGGCGCGTCGGAAAAGCTGCAGAACGAATGGCTCGACCGAATCTGCGCCTGGGTGCACGCCGAAAAGGGCTACAGCGGCCGTGAGATCAAGGCGCACATGCCCGAGATCGCAAAGTCCTTCGCGGCCATCCCGGTCCATCGCGTGCCGAAGGTGAAGGTCGGCGTCGTCGGCGAGATCTATGTCAAATACTCGCCGCTCGGCAACAACGACCTCGAGGCCTTTTTAAGGTCGCAGGACTGCGAGGTGAATCTCCCCGGACTCATGGGCTTTGTGCAGTACAGCGCCCGCAACATGTCCGAGACCGTGCGCCTCTACGGCGGGAGCCTCATGTCGGAGCTCGGGCCGGAGATCCTTTTAAAATACATCGCGAGCATCGAAAAGGTCTACATCCGGGTGCTCAAAGAGAACGGCTACCACGCGCCCATGCCCTTCGACGAGATGGCCAAGCTCTCCAACGGCATCATCGGCATGGGCAACAAGATGGGCGAGGGCTGGCTTCTGACCTGCGAGATGATCGAGCTCGTGCGCGCGGGTTACGGCAACATCGTGTGCGCGCAGCCCTTCGGCTGCCTGCCAAACCACATCTGCGGCAAGGGCATGATCAACAAGATCCGGGAGCTCTACCCGGAGGCGAACATCACCCCGATCGACTACGACCCGAGCGCGACCCGCGTCAACCAGGAAAACCGCATCAAGCTGATGCTGGCCGTGGCCAGGGAGCGCCTGCAGGAGCAGGACGGCGGGGAGCACTGAGGAGTATTTATGCAAACGAACGCACTGCCAAAACGCGCCGGGATCGACCCGGCGCTCACCTGGGACTTAACGCCCCTGTATCCGGATACCGACGCCTGGGAGGCGGCGGGGAAGGCGGCGCTCAACAAGGCCGAGGCGCTCGCCGCGCGCGCCGGGACGCTCACGCGCAGCCCGGAGGACCTGCTCGCGGCGCTGCGCGAATATGAGACCCTCGCCGAGACGCTTGAGCCCTACGGCGTGTATGCGAACCTCTTCCACGATCAGGACACCGCGGATCCCGCGGGGCAGAGCCTTGCGGGCAAGAGCGCGATGCTCGGCGCGAAGATCGGCGAGATGCTCGCCTTTATGGAGCCGGAGATCCTGACGCTGGACGAAAAGACGCTCGGGAGCTGGTACGAACAGGCCCCCGGCCTTGAGCACTTCCGCGTCTTTTTAAAAGAGCACTTCCGCGAAAAGCCGCACACGCTCTCGGAAAAGGAGGAGCGCCTGCTCGCGATGACGAGCGAGATGGCCAGCGCGAGCGAAACGAGCTACGAGCGCTTGCTTGACGCGGACCTCACCTTTGCGCCCGTGAAGCACGGCGGGGAGACCGTCGTGATCACGAACGCGAACTACATCCCGCTCATGCTCTCGGAAGACCGCAGGCTCCGCAAAAAGGTCTACGAGCGCTTTTACGGGACTTACAGGCAGTTCGTGAACACCTGGGCCGCGCTCTATGAGGGCCAGGTCAAGCAGGGGATCTTCTACGCGCGGGCGCGGAAATATCCCTCGGCCTTTGAGGCGGCGGTCAGCGGCAACAACGTTTCGCCCGCGGTCTGTGACGCGCTCTTTGAAAGCGTGCACCGCCACATGCCGGCCATGCACAGATACATTGCGCTCCGCAAGCGCCGCCTCGGCGTGAAGACGCTGCGCATGTACGACGTCTACACCCCGATCGTCGCGGATTATCGGCCGAAATTCACGTTTGAAGAGGCAAAGCGCTTGACGCTCGCGGCGCTCGCGCCGCTGGGGGACGCGTACCGGAAGCTCCTTGAGCAGGCCTTTTCCGAGCGCTGGATCGACGTGCTGCCGAACGCCGGCAAGCGCGGCGGCGCGTACTCGAGCGGCGCCTACGGCACGCACCCCTATGTGCTCATGAACTTCACCGGCGAGCTCGACGACGTCTTCACGCTCGTCCACGAGCTCGGCCACGCGCTGCACTCCTGGCACTCCGACCACGCCCAGAGCGTGCTGGACGCGCGGTATCGGATCTTTGTGGCCGAGGTCGCCTCCACCACGAACGAGGTGCTGCTCCTTGAGTACCTGCTCGCGCGCGCGAAGGACCCCACCGAGCGGGCGTATCTTCTGAACCACTACCTCGACAACTTCAAAAACACGCTCTACCGCCAGACGATGTTCGAGGAGTTCGAGCGCAGGACCTACGCGATGAGCGAAAGCGGCGAGCCGCTGACCGCCGAGGCGCTCTGCCGCGTCTACGCGGACTTGAACCGCGAGTATTACGGCCCCGCGATGGAGCAGGACGAGCTGATCGCCTGCGAGTGGTGCCGCATCCCGCATTTCTATTACAATTTCTACGTCTACCAGTACGCGACGAGCTTCGCGGCCGCCGTCGCGATCGCAAAGCGCATCTTGAATGAGGGCGAGGCGGCCGTCGCGCCGTATTTGAAA
>CAMNAE010000269.1 GCA_946530565.1 uncultured Oscillibacter sp. | reverse complement strand
GGCAACGCGGTCATGGAGGACGCCGGCCGCGTCTGGCGCCGCTGCGTCGCCTCGCCCGACCCGAAGGGCATCGTGGAGATCGAGGCGATCCGCACGCTCGTCGACTCCGGCGCCATCGTCGTCGCCTGCGGCGGCGGCGGCATCCCGGTGAGCAACACCGAAGGCAACCACTTAAAGGGCGCCGGCGCGGTCATCGACAAGGACTTCGCCTCGGAGCTGCTGGCCGAGGAGCTCGACGCCGATACGCTCGTGATCCTGACCGCGATCGAAAAGGTCGCGATCGGCTTCGGCACGCCGGAGCAGAAGTGGCTCGACCGCATCAGCCCGGACGAGGCCCGCCGCTACATCGCCGCCGGCGAGTTCGCCCCCGGCTCGATGCTCCCGAAGGTCGAGGCCGCCGTCCGCTTCGCCGAGTCCAAGCCCGGCCGCGAGGCGCTCATCACGCTCCTCGACAAAGCCGCCGACGGCATCGCAGGCAAAACCGGCACGGTGATCGGGTAACGACCTGCACACCCCCGCTTCCGCTGTCATCTGCGGAGGCGGGGGTCTCTTTCCTTTCCCTCACATGATGCTTGAGAAAGGCAACATCCCCTTTTCTTCCCGCTTCTTGAAAAGCCGCTCTTGCGCGACGGGCCGCTTCATGGTATCATATCGACGGAAAAACGCGCCCGGGGTGCCCGGGGGCGGCAGAGGTTATTGTTTTTGTTTTTCAGAAAGGAACCGTGAACCTATGATCGATGTAAGACGCCCCGACAACATGGTCCGCATCACGACCCCTGAGCTCGCCGAGGCCTTTATCGCCGAGCAGATCCGGGCGCTGCGTGAACAGATCGGCGACAAGAAGGTCCTGCTCGCGCTCTCCGGCGGCGTGGACTCCTCCGTCGTCGCCGCGCTGCTGATCCGCGCGATCGGGCACCAGCTCACCTGCGTGCACGTGAACCACGGCCTCTTAAGAAAAGGCGAGCCCGAGCAGGTGATCGAGGTCTTCCGCAACCAGATGGACGCGAACCTCATCTATGTCGACGCGACCGACCGCTTCCTGGATAAGCTCGCCGGTGTCACCGATCCCGAGACCAAGCGCAAGATCATCGGCGAGGAGTTCATCGACGTCTTCGCCGAGGAGGCCCGCAAGCTCGACGGCATCACCTTCCTGGCGCAGGGCACGATCTGGCCCGACATTCTCGAGAGCGAGCACGGCATCAAGGCGCATCACAACGCCGGCGGTCTGCCCGACGACCTCTCCTTCGAGCTCGTGGAGCCCGTGCGCATCCTGTTCAAAGACGAGGTCCGCGTCGTCGGCAAGGCACTCGGCCTGCCCGACGGCATGGTCAACCGCCAGCCCTTCCCGGGCCCCGGTCTCGGCGTCCGCTGCCCCGGCGCGATCACGCGCGAGCGTCTGACCGCCGTGCGCGAGAGCGACGCCATTTTGCGCGAGGAGTTCGCAAAGAACGGCCTTGAAGGCAAGGTCTGGCAGTACTTCACCGTCGTGCCCGACTTCAAGTCCACCGGCATCCATGACGGGAAGCGCAGCTTCGACTGGTGCGTCATCATTCGCGCCGTCAACACGACCGACGCGATGACCGCGACGGTCGAGGAGATCCCCTTCCCGCTCATGCACCATCTGGTCAAGCGCATCACGAGCGAGGTCCCCGGCGTCAACCGCGTGCTCTACGACTTCACGCCGAAGCCCAGCGCCACGATCGAATACGAATAAGGCGCGTTTCGCCTGTTCCTGCGCGGCCTGAAACGAGCCCGACACACTTCTATCTATCAGGAAATGAGGTCCCGCCGATGCAAAAGGAACAGGTCGCGAGCATCCTGCGCGCCATGCAGATCCTTGAGTGCTTCACGGTCCCAGACCGTGAGTGGACGCTCAAGGCGCTCACCGAGCAGCTCTCTCTGCCCAGCACCACGGTCTACCGCCAGGTGACAACGCTTGCCGAGCAGCAGTATCTCACGCAGGATCCCGTGCGCAAGACCTACCGCCCCGGGCCGCGGCTCGTCCGGCTCGCGAGCGCGATCGTCGGCCAGAACGACCTCCGGCGCATCGCGCGGCCGGAGCTTGAGCGGCTCAGCGCCGTCGTGCGCGAGACGATCAATCTCTCAACGCTCATGGAGCACGACATCTTCTATCTCGACAAGGTGGAGACGCACCGCTCCATCGCCTGCAACACCCGCGTCGGCGGCAGCGCCCCGGCCTACGCCACCGCCGCGGGCAAGGTCCTGCTCGCCTCCGCCGAGGAGGCCGCGCGCAGCCGCTATCTCATCTGGATGGCGCGCAATGCCCGCGCCGTCACGCCCAGGACCGTCACCGACCCGATCGCGCTGCGCCGCCAGCTCAGCGAGGCGGTCCAAACCGGCTACGCGCTCGACGAGGGCGAGATCGAAGACGGGCTCTCCTGCATCGCCGCGCCGATCCTCGATATGAACGGCCGCGCGGTCGCAGCCGTGAGCATCTCAGGGCCGGACTTCCGCATGCGCGAGGAAAAAGAGCTCATGATCCAGGAGCTCCTGCGGGCGACGACCGCGATCTCGCGCTGCCTCGGCTACAGCCAGCAAAGTGCTTGAACAGCAAAAAATCCGACCGCCGCGGCAGAGAGCCGCGGCGGCCGGGAAGGAGAAAGGAGAGGGAAAATGAAGTCATAACCGGACAGCGTTTCCGGTAATGATATTGTAACAAGCCCTCTTTCTTCTGTCAACCAAATGACTGCAATCTTCGCAATTTGTTTACAAACAGCGGCTTTTCGCAGCCGTTTATACCCGCGGGCATGATGGAATTGGTAGACATGCGAGATTTAGGTTCTCGTGCTTACGCGTTGGGGTTCGAGTCCCCATGCCCGCACCAA
>CAMNAE010000268.1 GCA_946530565.1 uncultured Oscillibacter sp. | reverse complement strand
CTTCCGGATAGCCGAGTGAGATGCGGATCAAAAAGCGGTCGAGCTGCGCCGCCGGGAGCGGGAACGTGCTCTCGCTCTCGACCGGGTTCTGTGTTGCGAGTACCAAAAACGGACGCGGCAGCGCCAGCGTCTCACCCTCGATCGTCACCTGACGCTCCTCCATCGCCTCGAGCAGGGCCGACTGCGTGCGCGGGATCGCGCGGTTGATCTCGTCGGCGAGCAGCAGATTCGTCATGACCGGGCCGGGCACGAGCCGGAACTCCCCCGTACGGCGGTCGTAGATCTGCATGCCGGAGATGTCCGAGGGCAGCAGATCCGGCACGAACTGAACGCGGCGGCTCTCGCAGCCGAGCGCGCGGGCAAGCGTTTTAACGAGCGTCGTCTTGCCGACCCCCGGCAGATCATCCAGCAGGATATGCCCGTCCGCAAGAAGCGCCATCACGATGAGGCGCAGTTTTTCGTGCTTGCCGACGATGATCTTCTCGCACTCGCTGACGATCTTCTCTGATACGGCGCGTATGTCTGACATAGCGGTTCCCCTCCCGATCCTGCACGGAGCTTTTAAAAAACCGCTGCGGAGCAGCGCCCGCAGCGGTTTATAAGACAAAAGCGATCTCTTACTTGAGCTCGACCTTGCCGCCGACCTCTTCGATCTTCTTCTTGAGTTCCTCGGCCTCTTCCTTGGTGGCGCCTTCCTTCAGGGTCTTGGGAGCGCCCTCGACGGTAGCCTTGGCCTCGGCCAGGCCCTGGCCGGTGATCTCGCGGACGACCTTGATGACCTTGATCTTCGCAGCAGCGTCGAAGCCGGCGAGAACGACGTCGAAGGAGGTCTTCTCCTCGGCGGCGGGAGCGGCAGCGGCGGGGCCGGCAGCCATAGCGGCGGCAGAGACACCGAAGGTCTCCTCGAGAGCGTGGACGAGCTCAGAGAGCTCCAGAACAGTCAGGCCCTTGATCTCTTCGATCAGAGCAGTGGTCTTCTCAGACATGTGATTTGCCTCCTAATCTTAAATATTGAAAAAGAAATGTGAGTTGCGCTTCGGGCGCTGTGCCCGTGAAAGCGCGGCCGCGTTCATTATTCCGCGGCGGGTGCGCCGCCCTTCTGCTCGGCCACCTGGCTGAGGACGAAGGCGAGGGCGCTGATCGGTGCGAGCATGGTGCCCAGCACCTGAGATTGCAGCTGCGGCAGGGGCGGGATGGAAGCCAGACGGTTGATGGTCTCCATATCGACGGGCTTGCCGTCCATGAAGCCGCCCTTGATCGTGAACTTCTCCTTGAGCTTGTCGGCATAATTGCCCATCACGCGGGCGGGCGCCACGACGTCATCGCTCAGGGCGATGGAAGTGGTGCCGTTGAGGAGATCGTCCAGATCGCCCAGACCGGTGTTCTCGAACGCGCGGCGCAGCAGGGTGTTCTTCACGACGCTGTAGTCAACGCTGCTCTCACGGCACTCCTTGCGCAGGGCGGTGTCCTCTTCGACGGTGATGCCCTTGTAGTCGACAATGATGCCGGCGGCGGCCTTCTGCAGCTTTTCGGTCAGCGCGGCGACGATCGCCTGCTTCTCGGAAAGAACCTTTGCATTCGGCATAGTGTGTTTCACCTCCAGAAATTGAGATCTGCGTCCATGGGGTGAGACGGAAAAACGCCTCCGTGCCGCAAAGACACGGAGGCGAAACGAGTCAGAATGATTCGCCGTCCTCGGCAGGATTTACGGGCCGGGCCCACCTGCTGTCTTTGGAACGCAAATGGTATTATATCAGACCACTTGCATTTGTCAAGCGGAAAGATAGCACTTTTTGCTGAAAATCAGCAGAAGATCACACGTATTTCGCGGTGCTGACCTTGACGCCGGGGCCCATGGTGGAGGCGGCGACGCAGGAACGGAAATACTGGCCCTTCGCGGTGGCGGGCTTCGCCTTCGCGATGGCGCCCATCAGCGCGTTGCAGTTCTCAACGAGCTTCTCGGGGCCGAAGGAGACCTTGCCGATCGGGCAGTGGATGATGTTGGTCTTGTCGAGACGGTACTCGATCTTACCGGCCTTGACCTCCTGCACGGCCTTCGCGACATCGGGGGTCACGGTGCCGGCCTTCGGGGAGGGCATGAGGCCCTTGGGGCCCAGGACCTTACCGAGACGGCCGACGACGCCCATCATGTCGGGAGAGGCGACGACGACGTCGAACTCGAACCAGTTTTCCTTCTGGATCTTCTCGACCATGTCCATATCGCCGACATAGTCGGCGCCGGCTGCGCGGGCAGCTTCGGCCTTGTCACCCTTGGCGAACACGAGCACGCGGACGGTCTTGCCGGTGCCGTGGGGGAGCACGATCGCGCCGCGGACCTGCTGGTCGGCGTGACGGGAGTCGACGCCCAGCTTCACGTGGAGCTCAACGGTCTCATCGAACTTGGCGCTTGCGGTCTTGCAGATGAGCGCCATCGCGTCAGCGGTCTCGTACTGGACGCTGCGGTCGATCTGCTTGGCGCTCTCTTTATATTTCTTGCCTCTAAACAATGTTACTTCCTCCTCATAGTGGTTCTTCGGAATGAATCCTCCCACTGTATGGAGCGGCGGATGGGCCGCTCAAGCGTTTATATCGGAATCAGTCGCCGACGATGACGCCCATGGAACGGCAGGTTCCGGCGATCATGCTCATAGCGGCTTCCAGGCTGCCGGCGTTCAGGTCGCGCATCTTGATCTCGGCGATCTTCTGAACGGAGGCCTTGGAGATGGTGGCCACCTTGGGCTTGTTGGGGACACCCGAGCCGGACTCAATGTTGCATTCCTTCTTGATCAGCACGGCGGCCGGAGGCGTCTTGGTGATGAAGGAGAAGGAGCGGTCGGCGTAGACGGTGATGACCA
>CAMNAE010000267.1 GCA_946530565.1 uncultured Oscillibacter sp. | reverse complement strand
AGCGTCCAGTCCGGCTCACGGCCGTTCAAGGCGCCCTGCGGGAATATGCGGTTGTTAACGGTTATTATGCACCATAGGCGGACACTTGTCAAGAGGTGAAGCACAGAAAAGCCAACAGGAGCTGCGGGCATCTCATGGGGAAAAGCGCGCTCCGCCCGGCAGTTTGCATCCGAATTCTCCTGCATTTGGTTAGTTTTAGCTAAAAAACGTTAGTTTTACCTAATAAATGTTATCATTGACTAAGCCAACGCTTGTGACTATAATGAAGCCGTAAACAAAAAACGGCTTGATGGCCGCGTTGATTTGGAGGCATTTTTATGTTCTGTTTTGACTGCAAAAAAGCCGCGCTCTTTGTCGGCGGCGTGATCTTCGGCTCCGCCGGATTCTCTCTGCTCGGCTCGCGCGACGCCAAGCGCGCCTATGTCGCGGCCACGGCTGCGGCGCTTCGCTGCAAGGAAGCCGTTATGCGCCGCGCCGACATCATTCAGGAGAACTGCTCCGATATCCTGGCCGACGCCGAGGCTGAAAACGCCCGCCGCGCCGAGGCGGCAAGGGGCGAGACCGTCGAGGATACCGCCGTGCCCGCCGAGGAGAGCGCCGCTCCCGAGGCCTGATCCGGATCATCACAGCAAATACGTTCTGTCATCCTGAGGAGCAGAGCACCCTGCGCTGCAGGGTGAACGCGACGAAGGATCTATCGTCTGCCACTTACTGCCGCAGAAAGGAAGCCGGTTCTGCGGCCGATAGATCCTTCGCTGATCGCTCAGGATGACAGCTCTTTTCATTTTTGCGGTGATCCGCTTCACTCGCCCTTTCTTCGGAAAGCGATCAAGAGGTGTTACCTATGAAATTCACCATCGTCCATGAGACGCCGGGGCGTCTGCGGCTGCGCGCGGCCCAGAGGTTCATGACGCTCGAGGAGGCCGATCTTTTGGAGGCGACGATCCGGGCGCTCCCGGGCGTCGAGACCGTGACGGTCCACGAGCGCAGCGCCGGCGTGATCCTGCGCTACCACGGCCCGCGCGATGAGCTGCTGCATTATCTGGCCGCGTTCTCGTATGAACACGCGCGCGCCGACCAGCTGCCCGTCGAGCACAGCAGCCGTCAGCTCTCCCGCGAGTACCAGGAGAAGATCACGCTGCACGTGGCGCGCTATGCGCTGCGGCGGCTCTTCATCCCCGCGCCGATCCGCCGCGCGATCTGTCTTTGGCAGTCACTTCCCTTTTTAAAGCGCGGGCTTTTAAGCCTTTTGCATCTCCGCTTCGACGTCAGGCTCCTCGACGCGCTTGCGATCGGGGTCTCGATGCTCCGCGGCGACTTCCCCACCGCCTCGAGCGTGATCTTCCTGCAGCGGCTCGGCGACTACCTTGAGGAGTGGACGCACAAGAAGTCCGTGAGTGACCTTGCGCGCAGCATGGCGCTGCACATCGACCGCGTGTGGCTCGTGACCGAGGGCGCCGACATCGAGGTCCCGCTCTCCCAGGTGCGCGCAGGCGACACGATCCGCGTGCACCACGGCTGCGTGATCCCACTCGACGGCGAGCTTCTTTCCGGCGAGGTGCTCGTGAACCAGTCGAGCCTCACGGGCGAGTCCGTCCCGGTCGCCCGGCGGCCCGGCGCGCGGCTCTATGCCGGCACGGTGCTTGAGGAGGGCGACGCGCTCATCCGCGTGACCGAGGCCAGCGGCGGCGGCAAGTACGATCAGATCGTCCGCATGATCGAGGATTCGCAGCGCCTGCAGTCGGTGAGCGAGCAAAGAGCCGCGAGCATGGCGGATAAGCTCGTCCCCTACACGATCCTCGGGAGCCTTCTCACCTACGCGCTCACGCGCAACAGCGCCCGCGCGGCGTCGGTGCTGATGGTCGACTTCTCCTGCGCTCTTAAGCTCGCGATGCCCCTGAGCGTGCTCTCGGCCATGCGTGAGGCCGGCCGCGCCCGCGTGACCGTAAAGGGCGGCAAGTATCTCGAGGCGCTCTCCAAGGCCGACACCGTGATCCTCGACAAGACCGGCACGCTGACGAACGCCTGCCCGACCGTTGTCGACGTCGTGCCCTTCGGCGGCGGAGAGCCGGACGAACTGCTGCGCATCGCGGCCTGCCTGGAAGAGCATTTCCCCCACTCGATGGCAAACGCGGTCGTGACCGCCGCGCGGCGCAAAGGCCTTCTGCACAACGAGATGCACTCGACCGTCGAGTACATCGTCGCGCACGGCATCGCCTCGCATATCGGTGAAGAGCGCGTGCTGATCGGCTCAAGGCACTTCGTGCTCGAGGATGAGCACGTCACCATCCCCGAGGGCGAGGAAGCGCGCTTCGAGGCCCTGCCCGCGCATTTTTCACAGCTGCTGCTCGCGATCGGCGGGGTTTTGCGCGCGGTCATCTGCATCTCAGACCCCCTGAGAGCCGAGGCGGCCGAAGCCGTGCGCGCGCTGCATGAGAGCGGCATCTCCCGCGTCGTCATGCTCACCGGCGACAGCGAACACACCGCCGCGGCGATCGCCCGCGAGGTCGGCGTCGACGATTTCCGCGCCGAGGTCCTCCCCGGCGACAAGGCCGATTTCATCCGGGCGGAGCAGGCGGCCGGGCGCACGGTCGTCATGGTCGGCGACGGCATCAACGACGCGCCGGCGCTCTCTTACGCCGACGTCGGCGTCGCGATCGGCTCCGGCGCCGCGATCGCCCGTGAGGTCGCCGATATCACGATCTCGGCCGACGACCTGAGGGCACTTGCGTACCTGAGGCGTCTTTCGACCGCGCTCATGGGCCGGATCGGGCGCAATTACCGCTTCATCATGAGCTTCA
This sequence comes from uncultured Oscillibacter sp., assembly GCA_946530565.1. Taxonomy (GTDB): domain Bacteria; phylum Bacillota; class Clostridia; order Oscillospirales; family Oscillospiraceae; genus Oscillibacter. The sequence continues at coordinate 61 of CAMNAE010000267.1, read as the reverse complement.
ACAGCGCGCTCATCGCGCTCGGCGCCGTCGGCATCCTGCCCGCAGCGGTCTCGGCCCTGCT
>CAMNAE010000266.1 GCA_946530565.1 uncultured Oscillibacter sp. | reverse complement strand
AAGAAGACGGCTGAGGAGCTCGTGAAGAAGTCCCGCGCCGAAGAGGGGAACATCTTCTACACCCTGAACGAGCAGATCGGCGACCCGACCCAGCTCGCCTTTATCGAGCAGTGGAAGGATCAGGCGGCCATCGATCACCACAACGCGACCGAGCATTTCACCAAGACGCTCCCGAAGCTCGCGGCTCTGTGCGAAAAGAGCGGCCCGACCTGGTTCTTTACGGAAGTCGAATACTGATCCCGACGTGTTTTTCATCTGAGGAAAAACAGAGGGGGCTGTGAAGATACGGAGACCTGTTCTCTCCGTTTTCTTCACAGCCCCTGTTTTTTATGGCCTGCAGCGCCGATGGTCAGCATACAGACGCAGATGTGAAAAATGCGATCGCGGGGATCGAGCAAGCCGGCGCCTTATGCGCGCTTGCGCATGAGCGCCGCTTTGATGACGCCCTTCGGATCCTTGAAAAGGACATAGACCAGCCAGATGATGAGCGCGAGCGCGATGACGGACAGACCGAGGAAGAGGTCGTTCAGCAGATCTGCGGCGGCGGGGGTGAAATATTCGGCCTGCAGCTCGGCGTATTCAAAGATCGCGTCCACCAGCCACATGGCGCTGGCGCCCCAGAAGAGCCAGCAGAGCACGCCGACCTTCATTTCACGGGCCGCAGTGCTCTGATACCAGATCACGGTACTGACGACTGCGGCAAAAACGGTGACCAGAAGTGTCATGGGAGCCTCCTTACTGCGCTTCGAGCCCGTTTGATGCGGGGCGGTTTTCGATGACGTGGGCAACGCCCAGCATGACCGCCCAGATCGCCGTGACCAGTACGGCCATGCTGACGCCGACGGTCGACATCTCGTGGAGCATCTCGGCCGTGTCTGCAGGATCGGAGGCCGCCGTGAGGAAGGGGAACCAGGGCACCACTTCGCCGTGCCACACATGCTCAAAGGCGAGCAAGGCGGAGCCGCCCCAGAGGAGATTGGTGAGCCACTTCAGCTTGCGGGTGAAGGGGAGCTTTTCGGAAACTGCCGCCTCATGCGAAGAAGCGGAAGCGGGAGCGGAGCCGTCTTTGAGCTCCATGGACTTGGTCACGACGGTCGCGACGACCGCCTCGGTCGCGGGGACGAGAAAACATGCCATAATGATCTACCTCCAAAAATGAATCGGCGTCCTGCAAAAAAAAGAAGGTATACGGATCCCCATGGGGGAAGCGTATACCTTCGTGGTATCTGTTTCGCGTATCACAGAAAAGCGCCGTGGAAAACCGGCGCTTGGCGCCGCGACAGCTTCGTGCTGACGTTAGATGCATTATAACGCGCGGTGAAGGGCCTGTCAACACAAAAATGCAGGACTAAGCCCGCCGTTCGGGAGCTCTGCGCCGCAGCAGACGCATTTGCGCGTGCGCATCTGCTGCCTCTGTCAATGCCCGTGAGGTTTTACATCGAACAGCTCACGCTCGTCGATCAGATCCGCCCGCAGCAAAAACGCGAGGATGACCCCGAGGGGCAATATGGCGAGCCAGATCGCTTTTTCCTGCAGAAAGCCGCACAAGAGCGTGAGGATCAGACCGCCGAGGAAGAAGACCGCCACCATGCGAAAGTGCTTGAAGGCCCGGCTGCGCGCCGCCGCATCCCTGTCCTGAACGGCCTTGACCGCCCAGATCCCGCTCTGGCGGATGTGGTTCGTCACAAAGGTCGTCGCCATCGGGATGCCCTCGGCCTGCCGGAAGGTGTTGTACTGCATGGAGCAGATGAAGTTGATCGTCACCTGCACGACCTGGGCGGGAACACTCAGCGGGATGAAGCCGATCACGAACAGGACCAGCATCTCAAAGCCGATCAGGAGCGTGTCCCAGCGCAGAAAGTTCCGGTGCCGGATCCCCGAGGGCAGCGCCTCTGAGACGGCGGCACCGGCGAGATAGGCGGAGATCGGGATCAGATAATAGAGCCCGCGGCGCCACTCACCGTGGCCGAAGGCGAGCGACATCAAAACGACGTTCGCCGTCTGTGCGTTGCAGAACACGCCGCCGCGGAGGTTGTAGGTGTAGGCGCCCATCATGCCCCCGGCAAAGATCAGGAGCTCAAAGATGTAGTATTTTTCACAGGTCAGGTACAGTGCCTGGGAAGAGGATCGTTGCTGGTTCATTGCGTTCGAATTAGCCTCTTTTGCATTTTTTGCGTTTCAACTGACAGGTTGTTTCCATGGCGGCGCTTCATCAGCTGCGGCCCCTGATCGCGGCGCGGACCTCTTCAAGGCTCAGGTCCTTTTCGCGCGCGATGCGGGCGAGATCCTCGTACTCGAGCTTCTCGCGTTTGACGCCGAAGCCGGAGGAGGCCTTTACCTGCACGGGGCCGTAGGGCGTCTCGCGCCGTTCAAAATGCCGCTCCAAAACGAGCCGCTCCATTTCGGCGGCGCAGATGCCGATCGTCGAGGTGTGCCGAAAGATCAGCGCCGCCATCTTTTCGCGCTCGCCGCTGCGGCAGAGCACTCTGAGGAGCGTTCCGGGCCGGGTTTTCTTCATCCCGACCGGAACGGTGTAGACCTCGCGCGCGCCGCCGGCGAAAAGCCGTTCCATCGCGAAGCCGATCTCCTCGGCCGTCATGTCGTCGAGCGTGCAGCTGAGTTCACAGATCGCCTCGATGCCTGACGCCCTGGTCTTCTCGCTCTCACCGAAAAGCGCGCGCACGAAGTTGGCCCGCGGAAAGTCCTTTTTGCCGCAGCCGTAGCCGACGGAGGAGATGCGCATGGCCGGCAGGGGGCAGAATCTGCCGACAAAGTGCTTTAAAAGCGCCGCGCCGGTCGGCGTGCAGAGCTCGCCCTCGATATCGCCCGGGTCGATCGGCACGTCTTTTAATAACAGCGAGGTCGCGGG
>CAMNAE010000265.1 GCA_946530565.1 uncultured Oscillibacter sp. | reverse complement strand
ACTGTTTTCAGCCACCTCGGTCTCTTGTTTTTTCAGGGACTTTTGCTACAGCCCCTTTGGGTCTTTAGGATTCAGCTTTCCATCGTCAGTGTGACGGTCTCGCTCTTGACGCGGAAGCCGTACTTGTCGGTGATCACGCAGTAGACCTCGCGGCCGGACTTGCTCGGGATCATCTTCACGGAGTAGGTATCGCCCTTCAGGCTGCTCTTCGAGAAGCTCGCGGCGCCGGGATCGCGCAGATACCACTGATAGCTCAGCTCCTCGCCCTCGGCGGTCACGGTGGTCGCGGCGATCTCGCCCTTCGCCGCGCTTGCGTCCTCGGGCTCATGCGTGATGCTCGGCCCGGTGTAGCCCTCGGGGATGTCCAGGCTCAGCGTCACGGTCTGCGTCTGTGCCTTGTTGCCGTACTTGTCGGTGACGACGCAGTAGACCTCGCGGCCGGACTTGCTCGCGACCATCTTCACGGAGTAGGTGTCGCCCGTGAGGCTGCTCCTCGCGAAGCTCGCGGCGCCGGGATTGCGCAGATACCACTGATAGCTCAGGTCCACGCCCTCGGCCGCCATCGTGACGGAGGCGGTCTCGCCCGCTTCCACGATCACGCTCTCGGGCTCGACCGTGATGACCGGCTCGGTATAACCCGCGGGGTAGTCATAGCCGATCGTGACGACGGAAGTCTGCGCTGTATTGCCGTAAGTGTCCGTGACCACACAGTAGATCTGCCGCCCGTCGCGCGCGGCGTTCATGGCGCACGCGTAGGTGTCGCCCTTCAGGCCGCTCTTTGCCCAGCTCGAAGAGCCGGCGTTTCGGATGTACCACTGATAGCTCAGGGCCTCGCTGCCCTCGGCCGCGATGGTGACGGAGGCGGTCCCGCCCACGGCCACGAAGCAGTTCTCCGCGTCCGTCGTGATGACGGGCGCAGCGTAACCCTCCGGCAGCGCCACGTTCAGCACTGCCTCGCGGGTGGTGATCGTGTTGCCGTCCTTGTCCGTGATGACGCACCAGACGGCGCGGCCGATCTTGCTCTTGACGAGCGCCACGGAGTAGGTGTCGCCCCTGAGAGAGCTCCTGAACTCCCGGCCGTTGGCCTCTCTGCCGTACCACTGGTACTTGAGCCCCTCGCCCTCGGCGACGACCGTGGTGCTGGCGATCTCACCCAGCGGCACGCTCACGTCCGCGGGCTGCTGCGTGACGGTGATGGCCTGTGTCTCCGTTTCGGTATTGCTGAGTGTCAGCGTGATCGGCGAGAACACACTCGCCAGGTCAGTCCTCTTATCGCCGTTATACTGCTCGGAAAAAGCATACAGCGTATAGCTGCCCGCGGCAAGCCCGGCAGGGACCGTTACCGTCACTGTCCCATCGGCGCTCGTCGGCTGCGCAAGCCGTCCGTAGTACAGCGGCTCCCCGCTGCTGTCCGTCAGGATTACGGAGATATACTCATTGGGGGCTGTGGATGCGTCATATACCGTCGCCCCCGTATAGTGCAGCGTGACGGAACCGCCCGGGGCCGCCGACGCGTCCGTCTCGGTCACGCTGAAGTCCCGGCTGCCGTCCAAAAGCGTCAGCTTCCAGTCGCTCCCGGTATTGTCCGGAATCTCTGTCAGCGCGTCGGCGCCCGCGGCGCCGGAGGATTTGCCGCCTTCGGCGGCAGATGTGAAGAGTACAGAGTTCAGATCCAAATGAAAAGCGGGACGAACAGACATGTCTAAGCGATCCACACCATAGCCGCCCGTGTTCACATTGCCTTCCTCATCCACGACCGCTGCACTGCAGTCATTGGAGCCGGGGGACCGAAGCCACCAGTAACACCTGTTCCACCCCTTCGACGCCGCGTAATCGGTATCCGCAGCCGCGCGGGCCGGGCCCTGGTTATCCTCCCAAGCGAACCCATAGCTTGTGTTATACAGATCCGCGATGGACAGGAAAAACACCTTGTCCGTCGAAGCCTCTCCGCCCGGGGTCTCCCAGTATGGGTTGCTGTCATTGGTTAGGGACGTCTCCGACAAAGCCGCCTGCTCTTTCGCCGTGAAAGCCGTCCCGATGAAGCTGTCGTTTGTATAGTCCTTTCTGCTTGAACCGTTATGCGCCGAGGCGTCGTAGCCGTTCAGCCAGGAGCGGATGGTCGACCATGCCCAGGTCACGCTCTCATACTCCTCGTGATACCTCACTCCCGCGTCCAGGTTCCGATCAGACAGCAGAAGAAGCTTCCTGGCCGCGTTGGACAGTACGCGCCATTTGATGGGGTCGACGTTGTAGCCGCCCTGTCCGTCGCTCGACTGCCGATACGTTCCGAAATAGACGGAACTCGCCTGTCCGCCGGCAATGTTTGCCGCCGTGCCGTATGTCACGAGCCGGATGGCCTTGCCCGTGCCGGTGGCCAGTGACGCCGTCGGCAGAAGCGTCAGGCAGAGCAGCGCCGCGAGCATAAGGGAAAGAATGCGCTTTTTCATATCGGTTCCTCCTCGAAAAAATGCTGCTGTCAAGCTCTTTTCGGCATATACTTATTTTATTTTATATGAATCATTTCGGACTGTCAACTTGTACAGTGAAGAAGTGGCAAGGGCGAGGGGTGAGGGGTGAGGGGTGAGGGGCGCGCGGCGAAGCCGCGTGACGGATGAGGGAGAAGCTGCCGAAAGAGACGACAGAATTCCTTCCCCCAGCGGGGTCGAACTATCCGGTGGATGGTTCGAAACGGGCAAGAGGTGGCTGAGCGAAGCAACGCGAAGCGAAGACGGATGAGGGAGAAGCTCACGATGATCAGTTTCTATCGATAGAAGAACAAATGCTGCCGGCTTCTCCCTCACCTGCCGCCTGCGGGCGGCACGGCAGATTGTCAAGTAAGTGCAACAGAAAAAAGCTCAGACGGAGAGCGCCA
>CAMNAE010000264.1 GCA_946530565.1 uncultured Oscillibacter sp. | reverse complement strand
ATCCCGGTCGTGACCGACCCGAAGAAGGCGGCCGGCGCGCTGCAGTGGGCCGTGTACGAGATGATGAAGCGCTATAAGACCTTCTCGGAGCACGGCGTCAAGAAGCTCGAGGAATACAACCGCCTCGCCGCCGCGCGCGGGGATCTCCCGCACATGCCGGCCGTCGTCGTGCTGATCGACGAGCTGGCTGATCTGATGCTCGTCGCGGCCAAGGAGGTCGAAGAGTCGATCTGCCGCGTCGCGCAGATGGGCCGAGCCGCGGGCATGCACCTTGTTATTGCGACACAGCGCCCCTCGGCCGACGTCATCACCGGCCTCATGAAGGCGAATATCCCCAGCCGCATCGCCTTCGCGGTCGCGTCCTCGCTCGAATCGCGCATCATCCTGGACCAGGTCGGTGCCGAGAAGCTTGTCGGCAAGGGCGATATGCTCTACGCGCCGCTCGGTGAGGGCAAGCCCACCCGCGTGCAGGGCTGCTTCATCTCACCCGAGGAGATCGACCGCGTTGTCGACTTTGTCAAGTCCAACGGCACTGCGGACTACTCCGACGAGGTGCTCGAGGCCATCGAAAAGAGCGTGGCCGAGAAGGACAAGGGCGGCAAGGACAAGGGCGGCTCCGGCTCTGACGACGCAAGAGGCGAGAGCGATTACGATGAGCTCCTGCCGCAGGCGGTGGACATCCTGTTCGAGAACAACCAGGCCTCGACCTCCATGCTCCAGCGCCGGCTGAAGCTCGGCTACTCCCGCGCCTCCCGTCTCATCGACCAGATGGAAGAGCTCGGCATCGTCGGCCCCTTCGAGGGCTCCAAGCCCCGTCAGCTCCTGATCACGCGGGCGCAGTGGCAGCAGATGCAATCCGGCGGTGCGCCCGAGAACCCCGAGTCCCTCAATGAGCTCGAGGCCGCCCGCGCGATGGCCGCCGAGGCGGACGCGGATCTGCCGTCCGCCGACGACGCACAGGATGACGATTGAACGTGACTTCATCGCGGACAGATGAGGTATTACAAAAAAGCATAGCCGGTATCATATTTTGTGTTGACTTACAACTCTGACCTGCTAAAATAAGAGACAGCAATGATGCATGACCCCGGTGCGTTTTGCGCCGGGGTTTACTATTTGGAGGTTTTTCTCATGCAGTTATCCCAGAGGGTTCTTGGCACCGAATATTCACCGATCCGTAAATTCCGTCCGCTCGTTCTGGAGGCAGAGGCACGGGGCATCCGTGCGCTGCACCTGAACATCGGCCAGCCGGATATCGAGACGCCCAGACCCTTTTTCGACGCCGTGAACGCCTACAAGAACCGGGTCATCGGCTACGCCCCGTCCGACGGTGTGGCTGATTTCGTACAGGCCATGATCCACTATTACAAGGGCCTTGGCGTTGCGCTCGATCACAACGACCTGCTTACGACCTACGGCGGCAGCGAGGCACTGCAGATCGCCTTTTCCTGCATGCTCGATGAGGGGGACGAGGTTCTTGTGCCCGAGCCCTATTATCCGAACTACAACACCTTCGTGCGCATGGCCGGCGGTGTGATCCGCGGCATCCCGACCCGCGCGGAAGACGGCTATCGCTTTGCGACGCGTGAGCAGATCGAGCCGCACATCACGCCGCGGACCCGCGCGCTGCTCGTCGCGAACCCCGGCAATCCGACCGGTGTGGTACTCACGCCCGAGGAGCGTCAGACGCTCATTGACATCGCGCGTGAGCACGACATCTTCCTGATCTCCGACGAGGTCTACCGCGAGCTCGTTTACGACGGGGAGCCGATTTCGACGATGCTCCAGCATACGGGCGCCGACGAGAACATCGTGGTGATCGATTCGGTATCCAAGCGCTTTTCCGCCACCGGCACGCGCGTGGGCGCGCTCATTTCGCGCAACGGCGAGCTGATGCACAACGCGATGAAGCTCTGCCAGGGTCGACTCAGCGTCGCGACGCTCGATCAGGTCGGTGCGGCTGCGCTCTTTGAGAGCCTGGGGAGCGACTACTACGAGAAACTGCGTGCGGAGTATCACCGCCGCCGTGACGCGGTCGTCTCGGCGCTGCGAGAGATCCCCGGCGCTCAGTTCGATGTGCCCGAGGGCGCCTTCTACATGATGGTGCGCCTTCCGGTCGACGACACCGAGTCTCTGCAGCGCTTCCTGCTCGAGGAGTTCTCCGACCACGGCGAGACGGTCATGTTTGCGCCCGGCTCAGGTTTCTACGCAGATCCCGACGAGGGCCGGCAGGAGATCCGCATCGCCTATGTGAGCAACTGCGATCAGCTTCGCCGCTCGGTAGAGCTTTTGAAGCTCGGCGTCGCCGCGTATCAGAAGAAAATGGGCATTCCCGCCCAGGTAAATGCGGTTCCGCTTGCCTGCGCCTGCTGAATTCCCGAAAAAAAGACTTGCATCTTTTTTAAAAGCATATTATAATAGCAGGGCGCCGGAGCACCGGCGCCCTTTTCTGAGTAAAAAGAAAATACGGAGCGGTATCGAAGTGGTCATAACGGGCCTGACTCGAAATCAGGTAGGCCGCAAGGTCTCGTGGGTTCGAATCCCACCCGCTCCGCCAGCGAAAAATCCAGAAACCATGCAGGTTTCTGGATTTTTCCTATTATGCGCCGGAAGTACATGAGTCTGCCGCAGCTCCGGGAAGCGTCTTTTCTTGACTGGTACAGCATGTCAAGGCAGAACTTTGAAAAGTAATGATAAAAGCTCGAAAAGTATATTGAAAAGTTGGACGGATATGGCTATATTATAATTGAAAAGTTTTTGTGAGGTGAGTCAACATGCTGAAACGAAAAATCGCAGACCTGATCGAGCAGCACCTGAAGTCCGGCTCTGAGCGCATTTTGCTGATCGACGGCGCGCGCCAGGTCGGAAAGACA
>CAMNAE010000263.1 GCA_946530565.1 uncultured Oscillibacter sp. | reverse complement strand
GCCCATGCAGGCGCCGAAGCCGCAGCCCATGCGTGCCTCCAGACTCATCTGCCCGCCGCGGAGCGTCCCGACGGCGTCCAGCGCACGGAGCATCGGCGTCGGACCGCAGGCGAAGACATAGCTGCGCTCTGCGTGCGCGCGGACGGCTTCGGTCACAAAGCCGCGAAGGCCGAGCGAGCCGTCTTCGGTCGCAACGGCGACCGTGGCGCCGAGCGCTTTGAATTCCTCGCACCAGATCGCATCGTCTTTCGTGCGGAAGCCCAGTGCGACGACGGCGTTTTCAGGGCTCTTCATGCGCTTTAAAAGCCCGTAGAGCGGCGCGCAGCCGATGCCGCCGCCGACGAGGATCGCCTGCTCCTCGGGTACTTTGGATAGATCAAAGCCGTTTCCGAGCCCGGTGAGCGTTTTGATCTGCGTGCCCTTCGGGAGCGCAGCAAGCGCCCTTGTGCCGCTCCCGACCATGCGCACGAGCAGCGTCAGGCTCTCATCTGTCCAGTCGCACACCGAGATCGGGCGGCGCAGGAAAAGACCCGGCAGCTCCAGATCCACAAACTGCCCCGGCGCGGTGATGCCCGTCAAATCGCCCGAAAGGCGCAGGCAGAAGCACTCACGGTTCAGGGGACGTGTCTCTTCGATCGAAAGATAAACGTCGTTCAAAACGGCACCTCCTCACCGGGGTGGAGATCGGCGTAGACGATCTCGCCGTCGACGATCGTCATCGCGATGCCGGCGTGAACGCCCCAGCCGGCAAACGGCGTCGCGCGGCCGAGCGAGCGGAAGCGCGTCGGATCAACGGTATCGAAGCGGTTCAGGTCGAGCAGCGTGAGGTCGGCCGCCTCACCGACCGAGAGCGTGCCGCCGCCGAGCGCGAATATCTCTCGCGGTCGGGTGATGAGCGCGTCAAGTACCCGCTCGAGCGGGACTTTCCCCTCGAGCACGAGCCCGGTGTAGACGACCGGGAAGGCGCATTCGAGCCCGACGACGCCGTTGGCAGAGCCGCGCAGGCCCCGGGATTTCTCTTCGGCGGAGTGGGGGGCATGGTCGGTCGCGATGCAGTCGACCGTACCGTCATTGAGTCCCTCGATCAGCGCCGCGCGGTCCTCTTCGGTCCGGATCGGCGGGTTCATGCGAAAGCGCCCGTCGTCCTGCAGGTCATCTTCGGTCAAAAGCAGATAGTGCGGCGCGGTCTCGCAGGTGACCGGAAGCCCTTCTGCCTTGGCCCGGCGCACGAGGTCGACGCTCTCCCTGGTGGAGATGTGGCACACATGGTACTGGCAGCCGGTCTCCCGCACCAGATCAATGTCGCGCTTTACCTGCGTCCATTCGCTGCGCGGGTCGTTTCCAGGGAGATCGTGCTCTTTTGCGTAGCGCCCGGCGTGGACGGCCCAGCCGCCCTTCAAATAGCTCATGTCCTCGCAGTGCGCGACGATTGGGCGGCTCAGGCGCTTTGCCTCCAGCATCGCGCGGCGCATCATATCCTCTGACTGCACGCCGAAGCCGTCGTCAGAAAAGCCGATCACATCCGGCGCCATCGCCGCCATGTCTGCAAGCTCCTTGCCGTGCTCGCCCGCCGTGATCGCACCGTAGGGGAGGACCCAGGTCTTTGCGCTGCGGCGGATCGCCTCAAGCTCGGCGTCCAGGCCCTCGCGCCCGTCGGGAACGGGCTTCAGGTTCGGCATCGGGCAGACACAGGTGTAGCCGCCGGCGGCCGCGGCCATGGTGCCGGAGTAGATCGTCTCTTTATAAGAAAAACCGGGCTCACGCAGATGCACATGTACATCCACGAAACCCGGTACGATCATCAAATTCTCTGCCTGAATGACGGAACCCTCGAAATCCTCACGGACAAGGGAGGGGCCGACGGCGGCAATGCGGCCGTCGTCGCCGATCAGTACGTCGGCGACTTCAAAGGCGCGGTGATGATAGACCGTTCCGCCGCTGAGAAGAAGCATGATGGTACCCCCTTTATGGTCGTAAGATCCGTGGTATGATATCTCATTTTCCGCGCCCTGTCAATGACTTTTGGCAGGGCGCGGATGACACGCTGTTCGTTTACTTCTGCAGGCTCTTGACCCATGCACCGTATTTTTCAATGTTCGCCTGGCACTCGGCGCTGTTTTCGCCGCGCGTGAGCACATAGACCTTGATCTTCGGCTCAGTGCCGGAGGGCCGCGCGATCACGCTCGTGCCGTCGGCCATTTCGAAACGCAGCACGTTGCTGCCGGAGAGCTCCATCGTGCTCTTCTCACCGGTTTCAAAGTCGCAGACCGCGCCGTTCTGGTAGTCCTTGAAGGCCTTTACCTTCACACCGGAGATCTCATGCGGCGGCTCCTCGCGCAGGTTCATCATGAGCTTCGCCATATCCCTGAGCCCGTCGAGGCCGGGCATCACGAGATTGTGGGTCTTTTCGGCATAGTAGCCGTATTTTCTGTAAAGCGCCTCGATCGCGTCAAAGAGCGTCATGCCCTGGGAGGCGTACCAGGCCGCCATCTCGGTGAGGAGCGCGGAGGCCGTGACTGCGTCCTTGTCGCGCACAAAGTCGCCGAGCATGTAGCCGTAGCTCTCCTCGTAGCTCATAATGACCTTGCCCTCGCCGGCTTCTTCGAGCTTGTCCTTCTTTTCGGCGAGGAACTTGAAGCCGGTGAAGGTGTCGTAGCACTTAAGGCCGTTTTCTTCCGCGACCTTGCGGGCCATCTCGGTCGTCACGATCGTTTTGAGCGCGACGGGATTTGCGGGCATCTTGCCGGTGCGGCGGAGCGCGCCGATCAGGTAGTCGAGCAGCAGCACACCCGTCTGGTTGCCGGTGACCGGGCGGAATTCGCCGGACTTGTCGCGGATCATAATGCCCACGCGGTCAGAGTCGGGGTCGGTGC
>CAMNAE010000262.1 GCA_946530565.1 uncultured Oscillibacter sp. | reverse complement strand
CTTTTCACGGTGGATCGTCAGAAGATCCGTGAGCGTCTGCGTCGGGTGGTTGTGACCGCCGTCACCGGCGTTGATGATCGGCACTTCGGATACCTGCGCGGCCGCAAACGGCGCGCCCTCCTTGGGGTGGCGCATCGCGATGATGTCGGCGTAGCAGCTCACAGTATGGATCGTGTCGCCCACGGTCTCGCCCTTGGCAGTGGAGCTCGAGGACGCGGAGGAGAAGCCGAGCACGCTGCCGCCGAGCGAGAGCATGGCGGATTCAAACGAGAGGCGCGTGCGCGTCGAGGGCTCAAAGAAGAGTGTCGCGAGCTGCTTGTGTGCGCAGACGTCCTGGTACTTGACCGGGTCTGCGATGATGTCCTCGGCTGTCTCAATCAGTTCGTCGATCTCTTCAATCGAAAGATCCGTAATGTCGATCAGATGACGCAGCGTCTCGCTCATTTCGCTTGTCCTCCCTTGATCCAGCTCTCGTCCGAGGGGTTGGCGCGGAAGGCCTGCAGACGCGCGATGTCCTCAGGCTTGATGAGGCCCTCCTCGGCGGCGACGGTGCATACGGCGTCGAAGTTTGAAAGGGAGTGGTTTTCGACCTGTGCCGCCGCAAGCCTGTCGAGCCCCTTCTGAAGCCCGTATGTGAAGATCGACGCGATGCCAAGCACCTCTGCGCCCGCCTCGCGGAGCGCCTCGACGACTTCGATGCAGCTGCCGGCGGTCGAGATCAGATCCTCGACGACGACGACCTTCGTGCCGGGCTCCAATTTGCCCTCGATCCGGTTCTGACGGCCGTGGTCCTTGTTGCCGGAGCGCACATAGCCCATCGGAAGCCCCATCAGGTGGCCGACGATCGCGGCGTGTGCGATGCCGGCGGTAGAGGTGCCCATGAGCGTCTCCACGGTCGGATAGTGCTTGCAGATGAGATCGACGAGTCCCTCTTCCACATGCGTGCGCACCTGCGGCGCAGTCAGCGTGAGGCGGTTGTCGCAGTAGATCGGGGAGTGGATGCCGGAGGCCCAGGTGAAGGGCTCGTCGGGCCGCAGAAACACGGCGCCGATCGAGAGAAGATCATGGGCAATGGTACGTTCAAGACTCATAGAATAACCCCTTTCGGTTCGGAAAGAAAATGGAACGACGGAAAAATATGCTCAAAGTCCGAGAAACTCGCGGCGCGCGCGGTTCCAGGCGGCAACGGGATCGTCTGCCTGGGTGATCGGGCGCCCGACGACGATGTAATCCGAGCCGTTGTGAGCGGCCTTCTCGGGCGTCATGACGCGCTTTTGATCCCCGACCTCACCGCCGGCAAAGCGGATGCCGGGCGTCACGGTCAGGAACGTCTCGCCGCATCGCGCCTTGACGGCCTTTGCCTCCAGCGGAGAGCAGACGACGCCGTCCAGACCGTTCTTCGCGGCGTTCGCGGCGTAGGAGAGCACGGTCTCCTCCATCGGCACGTCGATGAGGAGCTCGTTTTTCAGCGCCTGGGCGTCCGTGCTCGTGAGCTGCGTGACCGCGATCAAAAGCGGGCGCGTGCCGTCGGGGCGCGTGAGGCCCTCGAGCGCGCCGCGCATCATCTCGCCGGCGCCTGCGGCATGGAGATTCACCATGTCCACATCGAGACGGCTCAGAACGTTCATCGCGCGTTTGACGGTGTTCGGGATATCGTGGAGCTTCAGGTCGAGGAAGATCCTGTGCCCGCGCTCCTTCAGCGCTTTGACACACGCCGGGCCCTCGGCATAAAAGAGCTCCATGCCGATCTTTACAAAGGGCTTTTCGCCCGCGGGGAAGGCGTCCAGGAAGCTGAGGGTCTCACTGAGCGTCGGGAAATCGAGCGCTACGATCACGTCACGGTTTTGCATGGTGTGCTCCTCCTGTCAGGTCTTTTATCTCATTGACACCGAGCTCGTCAAGAAGCCCGGGCAGGTCTTCAATGATGCGTTTGCAGGCGCAGGGGTCTTTCAGGTTCGCGGCGCCGACTTCGACCGCCGCTGCGCCGGCGAGCAGCATCTCGACCGCGTCGGCGGCGGTCGAGACGCCGCCGCAGCCGATGATCGGGATCTTTACAGCCTCGTACACGTCGTAGACCATGCGCAGCGCGACGGGGAAGACCGCGGGGCCGGAGACGCCGCCGGTCCGGTTCGCGAGAACAGGGCGGCGCGTGTGGATGTCGATGCGCATGCCGAGCAGCGTATTGATGAGGCAGAGCCCGTCGGCGCCGGCTTCTTCGCAGGCCCGGGCGACGGCGGCGATATCGGCGACGTTCGGTGTGAGCTTCATGATGACGGGCTTTTTGGCGACCGCCTTCACCGCCCGTGTGACCTCCGCCGCGGCGGCCGGGTCGGAGCCGAAGTTCCTGCCGCCCGCGTGGACGTTGGGGCAGGAGATATTCACCTCAAGCAGCTTTACCTGCTCGACGTCATTCAATTTGCGGCAGTTCTCGGCGTATTCCTCGAGCGAGAAGCCGCCGACGTTCGCGATGACGGGCCCCTCAAAGACTTTTGCAATCTTCGGGACCTCTTCGGCGATCACAGCGTCGATGCCGGGGTTCTGCAGTCCGACGGCGTTGAGCATGCCGCCGCAGGTCTCGGCGATGCGCGGCTGCGGGTTGCCCGGCCGGGGCGCCGCCGTCGTGCCCTTCCAGGAAAAGCTGCCGAGGATGTTGAGATCATAGAATCCCGAAAACTCCTGTCCATAGCCGAAGGTGCCGGAGGCGGGGATGATCGGGTTTTTGAGCGTCACGCCGCAAAGATCCACGCTTAGCTCTGCCATAAAAGCACCTCCCGGTCAAAGACTGGCCCGTCCTTGCAGACGCGGCGCATGCCGTTTTTCGTTTCGATGCTGCAGCCCATGCAGGCGCCGAAGCCGCAGCCCATGCGTGCCTCCAGACTCATC
>CAMNAE010000261.1 GCA_946530565.1 uncultured Oscillibacter sp. | reverse complement strand
GCTGCCGCTCGAGATTAAAAAGCTCCCCAGGCGCGAGCGGCGGGAACGGGCGATGGCCCTGCTCGAGACCGTCGGTCTTGCGGGCGCGGCCGACAAATACCCGCGCGAGCTCTCGGGCGGCATGCGCCAGCGGGTCGCCTTCGCGCGCACGCTCGCAGCCGGCGCAAGGCTGCTGCTGCTCGACGAGCCCTTCAGTGCGCTCGACGCGATCACGCGCATGGGGCTGCAGGAATGGCTCCTTGCGCAGCAAAAGGCACTTGGCCTCTCGATCCTCTTCGTGACACACGACGTCGAGGAGGCGCTGTTTCTCTCGCATCGCATCGCGCTTTTGCGCACAGGCGAAGTGGGCGCCGAGGTGCTGCCCGTCCCCCTGCCGGACCGTAACCGGATGCGGGAAATGCTCTCGGATCCGTCCGTCACCGCGCTGCGGGGGCAGCTGCTTGCGGCTCTTGCCGGGAGGTCTGGCACATGAAAACGCAGCATCGCCACACGCTCGGCATATTGGGCTTTGCGCTCTTTCTCGCCCTCTGGGCGCTTGCAAGCCTGCTTGTGGGGCAGAGCTTCCTGCTCCCCTCACCGCTCGCGGTGGCGCGGCACCTGATCGAAAACCGCCGTGTCCTCTTCGGCGAGCACTTCGCCGCAACGGCCGAGGTGATCGTGCTGGGCGGCCTCTTCTCGGTCGCGCTCGGCGCGCTCTTCGCGGTCGTGATGGACGCCTGGCCGCTCGCCGCCCGGGCGCTCTACCCGATCCTCACGCTCTCACAGAGCATCCCGACGCTCTGCCTTGCACCGGTGCTCGTGCTGTTTCTCGGCTACTCGGTCGCGATGCGCGTGGTCGTGGTGGTTCTGATGAACTTCTTCGCGGTCACCGTGAGCCTTTACGACGGTCTGCAGAGTACCGGCGCCCAGGAGACGGAGCTTTTGAAGAGTCTGGGCGCAACGCCGCTGCAGCGTCTGCTGCTTTTGCGACTCCCGACGGCGCTTCCTGCGCTTTTCACGTCTCTTCGCATCGCGCTGCCGTGGTCGGTCGTCGGAGCGGCGATCGCCGAATGGCTCGGTGCGCCGCGTGGGCTCGGGACGTACAGCCGCAAGTGCATGGCGGTCTTCGACGCGGCCGGGCTTCTGGCTCCGCTCGTCATCCTGACTGCACTCGCTCTTATCCTCACATTTTTGCTGCGCCTTGCGGAGCACCGCGCCCTGCGCTGGTCTGTCTCCGCCGACGCCGTTTCCTCATCATAAGAAAGGATCATTATGAAAAAGATCACAACGATGCTTCTGTGCGCGCTTCTTTGTCTCTCGCTCCTCGCCGGCTGCGGCGCAAAGCAGGAACCCCTGCCCTCCACCGGCGAATACAACGAGCTCAACGTCCTGCTCGACTGGTACCCCAACGCGATCCACGCGTTTTTATATCAGGCGGAGGCCGCCGGCTATTTTGCCGAGGAGAACCTCCACGTCAACCTGATCCCGCCCGCCGAGAGCAGCGACGCGATCACCTTTGTCGCCGCCGGACGGGCGCAGATCGGCCTCACGTATCCCGTTGACCTCATCAACGCCGCCGTCGGTGAGGGGATGCCGGTCCAGTGCATCGGCGCCGTTGCCCAAAAGGACCTCGGCCGGCTCGTTGCCCTGAAGGAATCCAACCTCGGCTCGAAGCTCGAAAATCTCTCCGGCGGGACGATCGGCCACGCCGGCGTCGTCACCGAGGAGATCGAGTCGAAGCAGATCGCCGCGGCCGCGGGGCTTTCCGAGGGCGAGTACGAGCTCCTCGACTGCGGCTTTGACCTCAACACCGCGCTCATCAGCCGCAGCGCCGACGCGGTCGTGGGCATGTTCGTCAACGACGAGGTCATCACGCTCCGTCAGGAGGGCTATGACCTCGACGTGTGGGAGTACTCGGAGTTCGGCGTGCCCGATTTCTACGGGCTCATCATGGTGGCGGGGAGCGAGGATCTCAAAGAGAATCCCACAATTTACGAGCGCTTCCTGCGCGCCTGCCGCAAGGGCTTCAACGATGTGAAGGGCGATGAGGAGCTGGCCTTGAAGCTCATTATGGAAAAGATGGCCTCCGACGACAACCCGCTCGACGAGACGCAGCAGCGCGGGAGCTATGAGACGCTCCTGCCGATCATGGAACCGAAGGGTTCCGGCTTCCTGGACGCCGACGCCGCGCATTTTCAGGAGTACATGGACTGGATGACCGAAAACGGCCTTCTGAAAGAGCCCGGCGACCCTGCAGCGCTCCTGTGGTATCCTGAGGCATGAGCAAAACGCTCCGTGACCGCCTGCCGCCCGTCGTGCTCGGTCTTGCGCTGCTTCTTGTGTGGCAGCTCGCCTCCGACGCCGCAGGTGTGGAGGCGCTCTTTCCGGGGCCGATCGCGATCATCAAACGCACCTGGGCGCTGCGCGGCAGTCTTTTTGCCGTGCATCTCCCGGCGACGCTATCAACGATCCTCACCGGCTGGAGCGCCGCGATCGTGGTCGGCGTGCTGCTCGCCGTGCTCATGGAGCGCTCGGCGCACGTGCAGGCGCTTTTGTACCCGCTGCTCGTCACCACACAGACCGTGCCCGTCATGTGCATCACGCCGCTCTTCGTGCTCTGGTTCGGCTATACGCTTTCCGCGCGCGTGCTGGCCGTGCTGCTCTCCACGTTCTTCTCGATCACGCTCACGGTCTATCAGGGCATGCACAGCGTGCCTTCTGAGCAGCGGGAGCTCTTCGCTTCGCTCGGCGCCTCGCGCGCGCAGACCTTCACGCGGCTCACGCTCCCCTGGGCCCTGCCGAGCTTTTTCACGGGGCTCAAGATGACACTGCCTTGGGCAGTCATCGACGCGGCTGTCGCCGAGTGGCTCGGCGCGACTGAGGGGCTCGGCTACTTCTCCCGCCGCATGGCAACG
>CAMNAE010000260.1 GCA_946530565.1 uncultured Oscillibacter sp. | reverse complement strand
TATCGGCGTGATCGAGCAGGGAATCGGCGAGCTTCACGCGGCGCTCGCGCATTCTGCCGAGGCCTCAGATGCCGCAGCGCACGCGATCATGACGACCGACACCGTGAAAAAAGAGGTCGCGGTCGAAACGACGGTCGGCGGAAAGACGATCCGCATGGGCGGCATCGCCAAGGGCAGCGGCATGATCCACCCGAATATGGGCACGATGCTCTGCTTTTTAACGACCGACTGCGCGATCACACCCGAGCTGATCCATGAGGCGCTCTTGGACGTCGTCCGCACGACCTTCAACCGCATCAGCGTCGACGGCGACACCTCGACGAACGACAGCTGCATCGTGCTTGCCAACGGCGCGGCCGGAAACGCCGAGATCACTGCCAGGGGCGAGGATTACGACGCCTTCGTTGAGGCACTCAGGGCGCTCTGCTCGTCGCTGTGCGTCAAGATGGCCTCTGACGGCGAGGGCGCCAGGCACCTCATCACCTGCACGGTCAGCGGCGCGAAGGACGAGGGTACCGCCGAGACGCTCGCAAAGTCTGTCATCTCCTCGACGCTCACGAAGGCCGCGATTTTCGGCGCCGACGCGAACTGGGGCCGCGTGCTGTGCGCGCTCGGCTATTCCGGCGCCGATTTCGACCCTGAGACCACCGATGTCGCCTTTGCCTCCGTTGCCGGAACGATCGACGTGTGCCGGCAGGGAAGAGGCCTTGATTTCGACGAGGCGCTCGCCAAGAAGATCCTGACCGAGCATGATATCGAGATCAACTGCTCTGTCGGCGCGGGTGAGGGCAGTGCCACGTGCTGGGGCTGCGACATCACCTACGAGTACATCAAGATCAACGGCGATTACCGCACCTGATTTGTGGAGGGACGCACATGAATCTTCATGAACAGCAGGCCCAGACCCTCGTCGAGGCGCTGCCCTATATCCAGAAATTCACCGGCAAGACGATCGTCGTCAAGTACGGCGGCAACGCGATGATCTCCGACAAGCTCCGCCAGGACGTCATGCGCGACATCATTCTTTTGTCGCTCGTCGGCATCCGCGTCGTCGTCGTCCACGGCGGCGGACCCGAGATCAACGATATGCTCCGCCGCATCGGCTATGAGTCCCATTTTGTCGACGGGCTGCGCTACACCGACGAGACGGTCATGGAGGTCGTGCAGGAGGTGCTCTGCGGCAAGGTCAACAAGAACCTCGTCGCGCAGCTCAATCGCCTCGGCGGCCGCGCAATCGGCCTTTGCGGCATGGACGGCGCGCTCTTCCGCGCCGTGCAGCTCAACGAGAAATACGGCCTTGTCGGCTATATCACGAGCGTTGACCCGGAGCTGGTGGAAAACGCGCTGCTCGCCGGTTATATCCCCGTCGTCTCGACGGTCGCCCAGGGCGAGGCCGCAGAGACCGCCTACAACATCAACGCAGACACCGCCGCGGCGCGCCTTGCCGCGGCGCTCGGAGCCGAGAAGCTGATCCTGCTCACCGATGTGCGCGGGCTGCTGCGTGACCCGAAGGATGAGAGCACCCTCATTCATGTCGTCAAGACCGAAGAGGTCCAGGGCCTCATCGAAGAGGGCGTGATCTCCGGCGGCATGATCCCCAAGATGCAGTGCTGCGTCGAGGCGATCCAGGGCGGCGTTGAGCGCGTCCATGTGCTCGACGGCCGGATCCCGCACTCGATCCTGATCGAGCTTCTGTCCGACCGCGGCATCGGCACCATGCTCAAAAAGGAGGAAAACGCGTAATGAACAATCAGGAACTGATCTCCCTTTCCCAGGCGCATATCATGAATACCTACGGCCGCTTCCCCGTGGCGCTCGACCATGGCAAGGGCGCGCGTCTTTATGATATGGAGGGCCGGGAGTACATCGACTTTGCCAGCGGCATCGGCGTCTCCTCACTCGGCTACGGCGACGAGGACTGGGCAAACGCGATCGCCGCGCAGGCGAAGAAGCTCGGCCATACCTCGAATCTCTATTACACCGAGCCTCCGGCAAGACTTGCCGAGACGCTCTGCAAGCGTACCGGTATGGACAAGGTCTTCTTTGCCAACGGCGGCGGCGAGGCGAACGAGGGCATGATCAAGCTCGCCCGAAAATACAGCTTCGACCGCTACGGCAAAGGACGCGCGACGATCCTCACGCTCAAAAACTCCTTCCACGGCCGCACGATCACGACGCTGACCGCGACCGGGCAGGATGTGTTCCATAACTATTTCTTCCCCTTCACCGAGGGCTTCCGCTACATCGACGCGAACAGCCTTGACTCTCTGGAATCCGAGTCCGGCAGCGACGTCTGCGCGGTCATGGTGGAGCTCGTGCAGGGCGAGGGCGGCGTGCTGCCGCTCGAGCAGAGCTACGTCGACGCACTTCAAAAGATCTGCGCCGAGCGTGACTGGCTGCTGCTCGTCGACGAGGTGCAGACCGGCGTCGGCCGCACCGGCAGCCTCTTTGCCTTCCAGCACTACGGGATCCTTCCCGATGCTGCGACCTTTGCCAAGGGCATCGCGGGCGGACTTCCGATGAGCGGTCTCATGGCGAACAAAAAGTGCGCGGACGTGCTCGGTCCCGGCATGCACGCGACGACCTTCGGCGCCAACCCGATCGCGGCAGCTGCGGCGAATGTCGTGCAGGAGAAGCTCTCGGATGCGTTTTTGCAGGAAGTAGTCGAAAAGGGTGCGTATCTGCGCGGGAAGATCGAGGGGCTTGGCCTCAGGTGCCTCGGCAGGACCCGCGGGCTCGGTCTCATGATCGGCATTGAGGTCACTGACGGGTATAAGAACGGTGCGCTCGCCGCTGCGCTGACCGAGGCGGGACTGCTGGTGCTGACCGCCGGCGCAGGACTCCGGCTCCTGCCGCCGCTCGCGATTACCAAAGAAGAGATCGACGCCGGTGTCTCG
>CAMNAE010000259.1 GCA_946530565.1 uncultured Oscillibacter sp. | reverse complement strand
GATGGAGGGCGTCGAGGAGGGCCGCCTGCGGCCGCAGCGGCGCCTGACGCTGCCGGAGGGCGGCGAGGTCTTTACCGTTACGCCGACGCCGGAGCAGATCGATGAAAACGGACACATGAACAACGCCGCCTACTTTGACGCGGTGGAGCCCATGCTGCCCGCGGAGCTGCAGGGCAGACATCCCTGCCTCATCAGTATTGACTACGAGCATGAGATCCCCGCGGGCTGCAGCGCCGAGGTGCGCGTCGTCCGGGAAGGGGAGAGCTGCTTCTTCGAGGGCAGCATGGAAGGCAGGGTCTGCTTCCGGCTGCAGGAGGAGTTTGGGATTGGTGAGGAATTAGGAGTTAGAAGTTAGGAGTTGGGAGTTAGGAGTTTGAAGTTAGAAGTTAGGTACATTACTCACTCCTCACTCGTCACTCCTCACTCCTCACTTCCAGCTGCTTTCCGTTCAGCACAGCCTCGACGAGGCGGTCGCCCACGTAGCGGAGCTTGAGCGAAAAGAAGGGCGCGTCCTCGTCGATGAGGCGCAGGAAGATCTTGTCGCCCTCCCAGATGGGCAGCTGCGGCAGGCGCTCCCAGGGCAGCCACTCCAGCACGCCCTCGTCGCAGTCTTTGACTTCGCCGTGAAAGGCGTCGGAGGTGAAGAGGTGCATGTATTCGGTGCCCCATTCGTCAGAGACGAAGTTGACGATGCCGCGATAGCGCCAGGCCTCAAGCGTCAGCCCGGTCTCCTCGCGCACTTCGCGCAGCAGGCAGTCCTCGGGGCTCTCGCCCTCTTCAAATTTGCCGCCGATGCCGACCCATTTGTCGCGGTTTTCGTCGTTTTCCTTCTTGACGCGGTGCAGCAGCAGCGTATCGCCGCCCCGGCGGATATAGCAAAGCGTGGTGTTTCTCATAACGGGATCGCCTCCATGCCGATTATAGCACAGATTGTTGCGAAAGGAAACAGATCAGTCTTGCCAAGACAGTAAACTATGGTATAATGTTTGAAGCATCTAGAAACACGACGCCCGGGATTGAACGGAGTTTTGTATGGAGAATTATAACAGGAAAACGCTTTTCCGGGGTCTGGGTTACGGCCTGTTTCTTTTGATCGCCTGTATCCTGCAGAGATTCTTTTTTGACCCGGACCCGGTTTCAAACGCTTTCTTTTTCGCTGCGGCACTGATTTCGACGCTGATCTCCGCGCTTCGGTGGTACTTTGCCTTTGACACGAAGTATAAGAGCGGATCATCCTTTTTTGACAGCAGGATCCCCCGCCTGACGGATGATCCTCAAATCAACTCCCTCGTGATCAATATCTACAAGTGGTTTGTCATCCTTCCGGTGATCGGAGTTTTGACGCTGTGACATCGGAAGACAGAAGAGACTGGAACAAGACATATGAAAACGAACGAACAAAAAACCAAAAGCAATGCTGCGCTGATCTGGGATTTCCTCCGCGGCAGCAAGCGCTTCTTCGTCGTGGCGATCCTATCCGCGGCGTTGAGCTCGCTGGCGGAGATGATCAACCCCCAGATCATCCGTATCGCGCTGGACCACGTGATCGGCAGCCAGCCGACGGACGCCCTGTCCGCGCCTGTTCTGGCGCTGGCGGAGCACTTCGGCGGCTTTGCCTACCTGCGGCAGCATCTGTGGATCATGGCGATCGCGATCGTGATCGTGGCCTTCTTCGGCGTGATCGGGCAATATCTGTTCCGCGTGTGCAACACCAAGGGCGCAGAGACCCTGGTCAAGACGATGCGCGACCGGCTCTATGCCCACATCGCGCGCCTGCCCTTCGGCTGGCACATGAAAAACCGCACCGGCGACATCATCCAGCGCTGCACATCGGATATCGATACGCTCAAGCGCTTCGTGGCCGAGCAGCTGACCTCGCTGTTTCGCATTGCGATCCTGCTGGTGCTGTCGCTGACCTTTATGATCAGCATGAATCCGCTGCTGGCGTTGATCGCCTTCCTGCCGATGCCGCTGATCCTCATTTACTCCATGCGCTTTCACAAGAAAATCGGGGCGGGTTTCCTCGACTGCGACGAGAACGAGGGCAAGCTCTCGACCATGGCGCAGGAGAACCTCACCGGCGTGCGCGTGGTACGCGCCTTCGGCCGCGAACGCTATGAAAAGGACCGCTTTGAGGCGCACAATGAGTACTACACCGGCCTTTGGGTGAAGCTGTCGAAGGTCATGAGCACCTACTGGAGCTCGGCGGACGTGTTCTCCGGACTGCAGGTGATGCTGGTGGTGGTCTTCGGCGCGGTCTTCTGCATCAAGGGGCGGATGATCCCGGGCGAATACGTCGCTTTCCTGTCCTATAACCAGCTGCTGGTCTGGCCGATCCGCATGCTCGGCCGCATGATCTCAGAGATGAGCAAGGCGGGCGTGTCCATCGACCGCATCGCCTATATCATGAACTCCGAGGAGGAACAGGACGAACCCGACGCCGTCGACGCCGATATGACGGGCGATATCCGCTTCGAGCACGTCAACTTCGGCTACGAAAACAGCCCGCAGATGCTCTATGACATCGACTTCACCATCCCCGCCGGCACGACGCTGGGTATCCTCGGCGGCACCGGCAGCGGCAAATCGACGATGATGGCGCTGCTCGACAAGCTCTACCTTGTCGAGCCGGAAAAAGGGCGCATCACGATCGGCGGCACCGATATCCGGAAGATCCGCACCGAGCACCTGCGCCGCCATATCGGCATGGTGCTGCAGGAGCCCTATCTTTTCTCCCGCACGCTGGAGGAGAACATCGCCATCACGCGGCCGGAGCTGAGCCGCGAAGAGGTGCGCGAGGCGGCCAAAGCCGCTTGCCTGGACGAGACGATCGAGAGCTTTGCCAAGGGCTATGAGACCTTCGTGGGCGAGCGCGGCGTGACGCTCTCCGGCGGGCAGAAGCAGCGCGCCGCCATCG
>CAMNAE010000258.1 GCA_946530565.1 uncultured Oscillibacter sp. | reverse complement strand
TTGAGCATCGGGAAGAAGCTGTCCCCCGCCCCGCGCATGATCGCGTTGAGCGTGAAGAAGATGGCAAAGAGCGGGTAAAAAGGCATGATGCACCAGAGATAGCGCACGGCCGAAGCGATGACCGCAGGGGTCTCGGAAAAGAGGGCGACGAGCGGCGCGGCAAAGCGCAGGAGCAGCGCGCCGGCAAGGGCGGTCCAGAAAAAGGCGATCGCGACCGAGACGCGCACGCACATGCGCACCCGCTCCGGCTTTTTCGCGCCTGTGTTCTGCCCGACGAAGGTCGTCACCGCGCTCGAGAGGCTCTGGATCGGCAAAAACGCGAGCTGGTCGAGCCGGGAGCCGACGTTGTACGCGGCCGTGTACTCCTTGCCGAAGGCGTCCACGCGGCTCATGACCGCCATCGACCCGAGCGCGATCATCGACATGTGTACGCCCGCCGGGAGCCCGATCGACATGATGCGCGCAAAGAGCTCCCGGTCGAATCTGCGCGAGAGCGGCCGGATCGCGAGCTCCGGGTAGCGGCGGTTGATGTAGACAAGGCCGAAGAGCCAGCTCGTGATCTGGGCGAGGATCGTGCCGAGCGCCGCGCCCGCGGCGCCGAGCTTCAGCCCCGCGACAAAGAGGATGTCGAGGATGATGTTCAAAACCGACGAGACCGCGAGGAACAGAAGCGTCGTGCGGCTGTTTCCGAGGCCGCCCAGGATCCCCGCGTTGATGTTGTAGCCGACCGAGCCGATGATGCCGGCGAGCACGATCGTGAGGTACCAGAACGCGTCGGCGCGGGCGGCCTCCTCGACCCGCATGATGAAGAGGATCGGCCGCACGAGCAGCACTGCGCAGACCGTAAGCGGGATGATCGCGGACAAAAAGGCCGTGTAGGTCGTGTCGATTGCGTCGCGCACGCGGTCGAAGCGCCCGCCGCCGTAGTACTGGGCGATCACGACCGTCGCGCCGTTGGAAAGCCCCATGAAGAGCGACGTGAACATGAAGATGACCGGGAAGCCAACGCCGACCGCGGCGAGCGCGCTGTCGCCCGCGAAGCGCCCGACGACGAGGGAATCCACCATGTTGTAGAGCTGCTGCAGAAAGCTCCCGGCCAGGAGCGGCAGCGTAAAGGCGGCCAGATGCCCGGCGACGGAGCCGACCGTCATATCCCGGGTACCGCTGCGGCTTTGCGCCATGGTCTCCCCTCCTCCCCGGTTCGTGATGCGCTGAAAAGCGCTTAAAAACAGTATACCACGTCCTCTAAGAAACGCAACAAAAATCCGCCCCCTCCCGATGCGGGAAGGGGCGGAGCAGTCAGTTTTTGAGCCTCGCGGGCTCAGGCGCAGCTCTTACGCCTTCTTCTTGTTCTGCGCGCCGAGGGTCTTATAGGCCTCGACCGCGAGAACAACGGCGAGGACCACCAGAACGATGGCGATGCAGCCGCGGATCATGGCCCACATCTCGCCGCTCTTGAAGGAGGCAATGATGGTCTGGATCAGAGAGCAGATCGTCACGATCAGCATGAAGGTCATGGGGATGTAGAAGTTCTTGTTCTTCTTGCCGATCTCACCGAGCCAGGTGCACACAGCCAGCAGGCCGAGGGCGGCGAGCAGCTGGTTGGCAGCGCCGAAGAGCGGCCAGATCTTGGCATAGCCGGTCATGCCGAGGCCGATGCCGAGCACCACGGTGATGACGGTTGCCACGTACGGGTTCGTCAGGGTCTTCTTATAGCCGGTGACGGTCTTGATATCCTCGTCAGCACGCAGCCAGAACTCCTGGAACATGTAGCGGGCAAGACGCGTCGCGGTATCCAGAGAGGTCAGGCAGAAAACGGAGACGGCAAGCACGAGCATCTGATACATGACGTTCTGAACGCCCTCGCCGGCGAAGGAGCCGATCATGCGGGAGATGCCGGTCGCGAAGACGACGGTCGGAGAGGCGAAGGCGGACTTCTCAGCGGAGGCCTCGGCCCAGACATAGCCGACAGCGCACAGAGAGATCAGAGCCAGCGCGCACTCGATGAGCATGGCGCCGTAGCCGATCGGCAGCGCGTCGGTTTCCTTGTCGATCTGCTTGGCAGTGGTGCCGGAGGAGACCAGAGAGTGGAAGCCGGAGATCGCGCCGCAGGCGATCGTGACGAACAGCGCCGGGAAGAGCGTGCCGGTCGTGAAGAGGCCGTTGCTCGCGGGTGCCTGCCAGCCGGTGAAGGCGGGGATCGCAATCGTGCCGGTGCCGGTGAGCGCCGCGCCGACCACGCCGATGATGGCGACGGCCATCATGAAGTACAGAAGGAACGAGCTCAAATAGTCACGCGGCTGGAGCAGGATCCACACCGGGGTGACGGAGGCGATCAGGATATAGAGGCCGAGGATCCACATCCACACGTTGTAGGGCAGCGCGATGGGGTGGAAGTTCAGGCCGATCGCCACGATGATCACGATGCCGACGACGCCCGCGATCGTGGCGGGGCCGATGGGCATATTGCGGCGATACACCAAGAAGCCGAAGATGATGGCCAGCACGATGAAGAGGATCGAGATCATCGCGGTGGAGAGGTTCGCGTCGTTGAGCGTACCGTCGGCCTTGAAGCCGTTGAAGGTGTTGGCGACGATCGAGCCGAAGGCCGCGACGACCAGCAACAGGGTCAGATACGCGAAGATGATGAAGAGCTTCTTGCTCCGCTCACCCATCGTGTCGGCGATGACCTCGCCGATCGAGGCGCCCTTGTGGCGGATCGAGGCGAACAGAGCGCCGAAGTCGTGGACGCCGCCGAAGAAGATGCCGCCGACGAGGATCCACAGCGTAACGGGGACCCAGCCGAAAACAGCCGCCTGGATGGGGCCGTTGATCGGGCCGGCGCCCGCGATGGAGGAGAAGTGGTGGCCCATCAGAACAGGCGCCTTGGCAGGCATGTAGTCCACGCCGCCCTCCAGCTC
>CAMNAE010000257.1 GCA_946530565.1 uncultured Oscillibacter sp. | reverse complement strand
GCTGGGCGGCGGCACCGGCTACATCGGCGACCCCTCCGGCCGCACGGACATGCGCAGCATGATGACCCCGGAGACGATCCAGCACAACTGCGACTGCTTCAAAAAGCAGATGGAGCGCTTCATCACCTTCGGCGACGACGCGGCCACGATGGTCAACAACGCGGACTGGCTTTTAAAGCTCAACTATGTCGAGCTCCTGCGTGAGGTCGGCGCCTGCTTCTCGGTCAACAACATGCTCCGTGCCGAGTGCTACAAGCAGCGCATGGAGAAGGGCCTCTCGTTCCTTGAGTTCAATTACATGATCATGCAGGCCTACGACTTCTACCACATGTACCAGACGATGGGCGTGAACATGCAGTTCGGCGGCGACGACCAGTGGAGCAACATGCTCGCCGGCACCGAGCTCATCCGCCGCAAGCTCGGCAAGGACGCATACGCGATGACGATCAGTCTGCTTTTAAACAGCGAGGGCAAGAAGATGGGCAAGACCGTGGGCGGCGCCGTGTGGCTCGACCCCGAGAAGACGACGCCCTTCCAGTTCTACCAGTACTGGCGCAACGTCGGCGACGCGGACGTTTTAAAGTGCATCCGCATGCTGACCTTCCTGCCGCTCGATGAGATCAACGCGATGGATCACTGGGAGGGCGCCCAGCTCAACACGGCCAAGGAGATCCTCGCCTACGAGCTCACCGCGCTCGTGCACGGCAAGGACGAGGCCGAAAAGGCGCAGGAGACCGCGCGCTCGCTCTTTGCCGGCAGCGGCTCCAACGCGAACATGCCCGCGACTCAGATCCCCGAGGCGAAGTTCCAGGGCGGCAATATCGGCGTCATCGACCTGCTGGTCGCCTGCGGCCTTGCCGCATCCAACGGCGAGGCGCGGCGCCTTGTGCAGCAGGGCGGCGTGAGCGTTGCCGACGAGAAGGTCTCCGGCATCGACGCAGTGTTCGCCCGCGAGCGCTTCGAGGGCGAGGGCCTCATCATCAAAAAGGGCAAAAAGGTCTTCCACCGCGCGTATCTGTAAGTTTTAAAGAGATACACCGACCGCCTCTTTCTTAAACCGGAAGGGGCGGCCGGTCTGTCTCATTTTCTGCCATCAGCTTATTTAAAGAGGTTTCAAACTATGATCACCGTCAGCGACGTCAGTATGAATTTCAGCGGCCAGTCTCTTTTCAAGCACGTGGACTTAAAGTTCACCCCCGGCAACTGCTACGGCATCATCGGGGCGAACGGGGCGGGCAAGACCACATTTTTAAGGCTCCTCTCCGGCGACCTTGAGCCCACGACCGGCGAGGTCATCATCCCCGCGACCGAGCGCATGAGCGTTTTGAAGCAGGACCACTTCCAGTACGACGATTTCACCGTGCTCGATACGGTCATGCAGGGGAACATGCGCCTCTACGAGATCATGAAGGAGAAGGACGCGCTCTATGAGAAGCCGGACTTCGACGAGCAGGACGGCATCCGCGCCGGCGAGCTCGAGGCGGAGTTTGCAGAAAAAGGCGGCTACGAGGCCGAGAGCGACGTCTCGCGGCTCATCCAGGGCCTCGGCCTTCCCGAAGAGCATCTGTATGCCGAGATGCGCACGCTCTCGGCCAAGGAGAAGGTCAAGATCCTTCTGGCGCAGGCGCTCTACGGAAAGCCCGACATCATCCTGCTCGACGAGCCGACGAACCATCTGGACCTGAAGGCGACCGAGTGGCTCGAGGACTTTTTGATGGACTGCGAGAGCCTGATCCTGGTCGTGAGCCATGACCGGCACTTTTTGAATACCGTGTGCACGCACATCGTCGACGTCGACTACGGCGGGATCAAGATGTACGTCGGCAACTACGAGTTCTGGTACGAGTCCAGCCAGATGGTGCAGAAGCTCCTGCGCGAGCAGAACCGCAAGAACGAGGACAAGATCCGCGAGCTGCAGGCCTTCATCTCTCGCTTTTCGGCGAACAAGTCCAAGAGCAAGCAGGCGACCGCGCGCAGAAAGCTGCTCGAGAAGATCTCGCTCGAGGAGATCCCGGCGTCCTCACGCCGCTATCCCTTCGTCGGCTTCACGATGGACCGCGAGTGCGGAAAAGAGATATTGACCTGCGAGCATCTTTCCAAAACCGTCGACGGGCGAAAAGTCCTCGATGACGTGACCTTCCGCGTGAACCGCGGCGACAAGATCGGCTTTGTGGGGGAGGACGAGCTTGCCAAGACGACGCTCTTCAAGATCATCATGGGCGAGCTGGAGCCGGACGAGGGCACGTACAAGTGGGGCACGACGATCACGACGAGCTATTTCCCGCTCGACAACTCCGCCTTCTTCAACGACTGCGATTTGAACCTCGTCGACTGGATCGCGCAGTACACCAAGGAGACGACCGAGTCCTTCATGCGCTCCTTCCTCGGCCGAATGCTCTTTTCGGGCGACGACGTTTTCAAGCCCGTCAAGGTCCTCTCCGGCGGCGAGAAGGTCCGCTGCATGCTCTCGCGCATGATGCTCTTCGGCTCGAATGTGCTCGTGCTCGACCAGCCGACGAACCACCTCGACCTCGAGTCGATCACGGCCGTCAACAAGGGCCTCATCGACTTCAAGGGCGTCGTGCTCTTCGCCTCGCACGACCACGAGTTCGTATCGACCGTCGCGAACCGCATCATGTGCATCGAAAACGGCCGCCTCACCGACTACCCCGGCGACTACGAGAGCTATCTCGAGGCGCAGGGCTGAGACGGAGATCTGTTTGGATCCCTCCGCGAAGACAGCTTTGTCGGTCATCCTCTGCTGCAGCATACAAAATGCTCGGAATGGATCCGGCAATCGTGGCATTTTCCTGCGCAAAACATCGGAAATACGTTGTGATCATGCAACGAAAATGCAACGAAAACTTTTTCGTTGCATTTTCGTTGCATTTATGCTACGATTTAGGCATCCGGGGAGGGAACTGTCATGAA
>CAMNAE010000256.1 GCA_946530565.1 uncultured Oscillibacter sp. | reverse complement strand
CGACATCACCCAGGGTCTTCCCCGTGTCGAGGAGCTCTTCGAGGCCCGCAAGCCCCGCCGCATGGCGGTGCTCGCCGAGATCGGCGGCACCGTACACATGGAGGAGGCGCCCAAGGGCAGCCTGATGAACATCATCATCACCGCCGATGACGGCGATACCCGCCTCTACGCCGTGCCGCACACCGGCATTCAGGTCAAGGAGGGCGAGGTCATCGAAAAGGGTCACCAGCTCACCTACGGTGCGCTGAACCCGCACGACGTGCTCCGCATCCGCGGCGCCGACGCCGTGTACAACTACCTCATCCAGGAAGTCCTGCGCGTGTACCGTCAGCAGGGCGTGGATATCAACGATAAGCACATCGAGGTCATCGTGCGCCAGATGATGCGCAAGGTCCGCCTCGAGGACGCCGGCGACACGAAGCTGCTCGACGGCTCCATGGTCGACGTGCTCGAGCTCGCCGACGCGAACGAGGAGATCGAGCGCCGCAACGCCGCGGGCGAGGTCAATGAGATGGGCGAGCCCCTGCGCCCGGCCGTCGGCACGCAGCTCCTCATGGGCATTACGAAGGCGTCTCTTGCCACCGACTCCTTCCTCTCCGCCGCCTCCTTCCAGGAGACCACGAAGGTCCTGACCGAGGCCGCGATCAAGGGCAAGGTCGACCAGCTGATCGGCCTGAAGGAGAACGTGATCATCGGCAAGCTGATCCCCGCCGGCACCGGCTTCGTGCGTTATCACGAGGCCGCCGAGAAGATCGTGCCCGAGGAGCAGCTGCCCGAGCCGCAGTTCGACGAGGCCGAACTGCCCCTGCCCGGCGAGAGCGTCTGATCCAACATGACAATGCCCTGCCGCGGCAAAGCGCTGCGGCAGGGCAGAGGAGTATATATGATCTATCACATTCACCCCCAGGGCGTCTGCTCGCAGGAGATGGAACTCGAGATCGACGAGCAGGGCATCGTCACGCGCATGGAGGTCTACGGCGGCTGCAGCGGCAACCTGCAGGGTATTTCGAAGCTCGTCGCGGGCATGCGCGCCGAAGACGTGATCGAAAAGCTCGGCGGGATCCGCTGCGGCTGGAAGGACACCTCCTGCCCGGACCAGCTCGCAAAGGGCCTGAAAAAGATCCTCAAAAAGCGCGCTGAGGCCGTTTCAGCCGAGGCTGTCTAAACGCCCATAAAAAGAATACAAGGAGTGTATTCCCATGGATTTTAAAGAACTGGCTGCCGCGCGGTATTCTCTGCGCAAGTTCGATACCGACCGCGCCGTCGAGCAGGAGAAGCTCGACCTCATCCTCACCGCCGGCCGCATCGCGCCGACGGCGCACAACAAGCAGCCCCAGCGCATCTTCGTCGTGCGCTCGAAGGAGTCGATGGAGAAGCTTGAGCCCGCGCTGTTCTTCCACTACAAGCCCAACATGTATCTCGTGGTCGGCTATGATCCCGAGGAGGCCTGGAAGCGCACTGAGGTCGAGGGCAAGAACCACGGCGAGATCGACGCCGCGATCGCTTCCGATGAGATGATGCTCCAGGCCGCCGACATCGGCCTCGGCACGGTCTACATCGGCGTGTTCGATCCCGAAAAGGTCAAGGCCGCCTTCCCGGAGGCGACAAAAGGCCTCGAGCTCATCGCCGTCCTCGCGCTCGGCTATCCCGCCGAGGGTGCCCACCCGGCCAAGCTCCACACGATGAAAAAGCCCGCTGAGGAGATCGTGAAAGAGCTGTAAGAAAAAACGAAAAAACCGCTGACCGGCGTATGTGCCGGTCAGCGGTTTTTTACTTACAGATCTTCTCAGAACTCCCTGAGCGTATCCAGGTAGATCCTCAGATAGCGGAAAAGGCCGGTATCATATTTGGCTCTGTCGAGGCAGCTTTTCATCATGATCGGGTCGTCGGTCAGCATGCCGTCGACGCCGCAGTCGATCAGGTACTGCACGTAGGCCTCGTCGTTGACGGTCCAGGCGTAGACCCGGCCGCCGGCGGCGTGCACATAGTTCACAAGGTCGATCTCGACGTTGCCCTCTTCGACCGTGTACCAGTCGGCATAGGGGATATCCTCGATGTGCTCCCAGGCGAGGAACATCGTGTAGCAGGTGATCATCGTGGGATCGAGTTCCTTGACGCGCGCGAGCGTGCCGGGATGGGTCGAGATGATCAATGTCTCGTCGTGCATGCCGTTGCTGTTGATGATCTCAAGCACGCGCTCTTCCACATGGTCGCCGAAGCCGGTGTACTTGATCTCCACCATGACATTGCACTTGCCCTTTAAGAGCTTTAAGACGTCGTCGAGCTTTGCAAGACGGATATACGAGTACTCATCGGAGAACCAGGAGCCCACGTCGAGGTCCTGAAGCTCGTCGTAAGTCAGGTCGTGAACAAAGAGCTTCCGGCCTGAAACGCGCGTGAGGTCGTCGTCGTGGCTCACGACGATCTCGCCGTCCTTCGTCTGGTGCACGTCGAGCTCGACCCAGGCGGGCTTTTCCACCGCCGCGAGCTCAAAGGCAGCCGTGGTGTTCTCAGGCGCGTTCACCGAGTCGCCGCGGTGCGCGACGATCTCTGGCCGCGCGAGCGTCTCGGGCTGGGGATAAGCGAGGTCACCGATGTTGATCACCGCGTTCGAGGCGAGCAGCAAGACGGCGGCGGCGCCGACGCAGGCGAGCTGCGGGCGCGTGAGCACCTGATCGTGGAAGGCGCTGCGCGAGAGGGAGGCGAGCATGTTTTTATTCTCGACGAGCTGGAAGAAGAGCGTCGTGAGCGCCGCGTTGTTGACGGCCGGGGCCAGGATCGCGCCGATGAAGGTATTGGTCGTGAGGATCCACGCGGCGAGTCGGGCAGCATCCGAGGCCGAGAGCGATTTGCTGAAGAACGAGAGGAGCTGCAGAAGAAGCGAGGAGATCGAAGCGGAGACGCAGGTGACGAGCAGGGAGAAGAGGATCG
>CAMNAE010000255.1 GCA_946530565.1 uncultured Oscillibacter sp. | reverse complement strand
ATGCTTTGATTATAACGGATCACGGGGCGCAATGCAAGGCTTGAATCGGCCTGGGGCCTCTGCTATAATGGCAAAAAACAAGGGGGCGAGGAGCTATGAAGACGATCGAGGTGGCCGCGGCGGTGATCCGCAACGGCAAGCGCGTGTTTGCCACGCAGCGCGGCTACGGCGACTATAAAGATTACTGGGAATTTCCCGGCGGGAAGATCGAGCCCGGGGAGACGCCGCAGCAGGCGCTCGTGCGGGAGATAAGCGAGGAGCTGGCCTGTGAGATCACGGTCGGGGCGCTCATCGGGACCGTGGAGTGGGATTACCCGGGCTTTCATCTGAAAATGCACTGCTTTTGGGCAAGCCTGAAGGGCGGCAGCCCGGTCCTGAAGGAGCACGAGGCCGCACGCTGGCTCAGCGGTGACGGGCTTGAGAGCGTCGGCTGGCTCCCGGCGGATCGGAGCGTTCTGGACGCGATCCGAATGGAACTGAATAAAGACTGAACGGCCTTCAGGCGTTCCCCTGCATGTGAAGATCCTGTCACTGCGGGGGCGTTTTTATGCTTTACCTGGAGCTGCGGATGTTCTGCACATAAATGCAGGGGGATTTTCGACAGATTTACCGAAGTGAGCGGGAAGACGTTTTTTGCGTTTTCCTTGCATATGCAGCAGCAATGGCGTATAATGGCAGCGTTATTATGGAACCTGTGAGCCTTGAAAAAGGGAATGCTTTGAAGGAGGCAGTTATGAAACAACGATTGCTTGCTCTTTTGCTTGCGGCAACGCTTGCCCTGACGCCGGTCAGCGCGCTGGCGGCGGAACCGGGCGAGAGCGAAGAAACCGCCCCGGCGGCGGAAGAAATGCTGTTTGACACACAGGAGGCGGCGCAGCCCGAAGAGTCGACCCGCTATACCCTGGGCCCCGGGGGCGTCTATGACGGAGGCGCGCTCCTGATCCCGACGCAGCAGGACTTCACGGCCCTTGCCGAGATCGACGGGAACCTCTACGGCATCACCGAGAGCGAGGAGTGGGTCCTGCTGCAGGGCACGCTGAGCGTCGAGGCGCTGCGCCTGGACGCGAGCAGCACCGAGAGCACGATCTTCAACTTCTGCCTCGATGATCTGAACCTCAATATCGCGGCGGCCTGCGGCGTGCTCGCGAATATCTATTCCGAGTCCTCGTTCAATCCGCGGGCGAGCGTGATCGACTCGAACGGCCTTGAGAGCTTCGGCCTGTGCCAGTGGAACGGCAGCCGTCTGAATGACCTGAAGACCTACTGCTCCGACAACGATCTCAACTACCAGACGCTGGATGCGCAGCTGGCCTTTTTGAAATACGAGCTCATGGGCAGTGAGAAGAGCACCTACAGCAAGTTGCGCGATGTCGACGAGACCGAGGAGGGTGCCTACAAGGCCGGCTATGACTGGGCGCGCTATTTCGAGCGCTGCGCCTCCCGCTATTACGAATCCCGCGCCGAGCGCGCCCGCGATATCTACTGGCCCAAGTACCAGGACAGCATCTCCGGCGGCATCCGCTATGAGACGATCAACGCGGAGGTCGAGCTCAGGAAGGGCAAGACCTTCTATGTCTACTCCGAGCCCGGCGCCGATGACTATTACACGATGATCGACGGCGGCGTCACGCTCATGGTCGGCCGCAGCGCAAGGCTCAGAAACGGCAAGATCTGGTACGAGGTCCGCGCGCGCATCAACAACAAAAACCGCTGGGTCTGGATCGAGCAGGACAACAATATGACGATCGTGTTCCAGACGACCGTCACATTCGACCCCAACGGCAATGGGGCAGAGGTCTCGCCGACCAGCGCGGTCGTCAGCGAGGGCGAGGTCTACGGCACGCTGCCGGAGCCCTCCTGGAGCGGCTACACCTTTGAGGGCTGGTACACGCTCGCCGAGGGCGGCAGCCTCGTGACCGCGAAGACGATCGTTCCGACCTCCGAGGATCACTATCTCTTTGCGCACTGGACGGACAACAACCTTGTCAAATACGCGGTCACCGGCGGATACCTCACCTTCGACAAGGAGAACAACAGCATCGTCGAGTGCGACATGAGCGTGACGGCAGCGGTCATCCCCACCAGGATCAGCGGCCTGAAGGTCCTGCGCATCGAGAACTCCGCCTTCAAAGATCACAACGCGCTGACCTTCCTCAAGATGGAGGAGGGCGTTACGAACCTCGGCGGCTCCGCCTTCCGCGGCTGCCAGAACCTCAAGACCGTCTCGATCCCCTATACGCTCAAGTCGCTGGGATACGGCTCCTTCGCGGAGTGCAGCAGCCTTGAGACCGTCTACTACGCGAGCTCCCAGGGCGACTTCAACCGCATTTCCAACTCCGGCGCGAACGAGCCGCTCTACGCGGCGTCGATCGTCTATAACTCCACCGGCCCGGATCAGCCGGACCCGGTCATCCCCGACCCGGTCGATCCTGACCCGGTCGATCCTGATCCGGTCGATCCTGATCCGGTCGATCCTGATCCGGTCGAGCCGGATCCGCCCCTGCCCGAGATCGACATGGTTGCCGCGACCGCCTATGTCCAGCGCTGCTACCGCGAGGTCCTCGGACGCGAGGGCGAGCTCGAAGGGATCAGCACCTGGGTCAACGAGCTCGCAAAGGGCGTCTCGGCCGGCAGGATCGTGCTCGAGTTCTTCCGAAGCGAGGAGTTCCGGCTGCAGAACCTTTCAAATGAGGAGATCGTGCGCCGCTGCTATGCCGCGATGCTCGGCCGCGCACCTGATCCCGAGGGCCTTGTAAACTGGGTCGGCTGGCTCGAGCGCGGCTACACGCCCGCCTGGCTCTGCGACAACTTCGTGCAGAGCGCTGAGTTCCAGAACATCTGCGAAACTTACGGCCTTTCCGCCGGCACGCTGGGGCTCGGCGCGCATGAGCTCAACCGCAATGTGACCGCCTTCGTGGAGCGCTGCTACCGCGAGG
>CAMNAE010000254.1 GCA_946530565.1 uncultured Oscillibacter sp. | reverse complement strand
CGCACAGATGGAAAAGCGGTCGATCCTGTGTTATACTGTTGAAAAGATTGCGGCATATCATTTCCGGGCTGCATGGCGCGGACGGAGGAGGCGGTGAAGTGAAAAACAAATGGCTGCCGCTGGTGATCGCCGGCGTCTTCAATGTCCTTATGCTGATCGTCTGCCAGTTTATCTATGCGGATTCGCATGAGCTGATATCGCCGGACGGCTTTTTAGCCGCTCTGGATGTGGCGATGACCTGCATCTGCATGATTCTTCTCTTTCTTCCCTATGGGGTCATCATTCTGAGCCTCACGATCCTCGACGCGGTCGTGGACCGCAAAAGCGACGGGGCGTTCACGCGGCCGGCGATCCTGAGGATCGTACTCTCCGGCTGTATGCTCATTTTCACGCTGTGCGCCAAGTATCTCTTCGCGCTGTCCGTCGCTGCGCTCATATTGTTCCCGGATTCGTTTCATATCTGAAAAGCTCCGGAGATCCTGTTCACACAGTCACGCCCGTGTTCAGACTTTTGGTAAAGGCAACGGCAGCTCTGTATAAAGTGCTGTGCCGAACTTCGCTTGCGGGCAGCCTTGGGCAGGAAAGATCATCCCGGGTCACTATCATTTACAAAGGAGCAAGACCATGAAAACCGTCATCGTATACTACTCCCGCCACCACGGGAATACGAAAAAGCTTCTTGACGCCATTGCGGCGCAGGAGGAAGTGACCTTGATCGATGTGCTGGAGGGCCGGGAGACCGACCTGACCGGCTATGACCGCATCGGCTTTGCCTCGGGCATCTATTACGGCACTTTCGCAAAACAGATCATCGACTTTGCCGAGGCGAAGCTGCCGGAGGAAAAGGACGTGTTCTATCTCTACACCCATGGCGCGCCGTCCGGCAATTTCCTCAGGGACATGCGCCGGATCGCTCAGAGCAGGCGCTGCCGGGAGCTCGGCGAATACCACTGCCAGGGCTTTGATACCTTCGGCCCCTTTAAGCTCGTGGGCGGTATCGCCAAAGGGCATCCGACGCAGGAGGAGATCGCCGCCGCGGCGGCGTTCTATCAGTCGCTGTGAACGAGTCCTTTGTGAAGCTGGAGATCTTTATCCCCGAGACGCATCTCGACGCGCTGAAGACGGCGCTGATGAGCGTGGATGCCGGGCATATCGGAAACTACGACGCGTGCCTTTCTTTTAGCCGCGTGATGAGTTCCTGGCGGCCGCTGCCGGGGGCGTCCCCTTACCTTGGATCCGAGGGGCGGCTCAGCTGTGAGCCGGAGCTCAAGGTCGAGGTGACGATCCGCGCGGAGCGCATGGCGGAGACGATCCGGGCGATCCGGGCTGTCCACCCCTACGAAGAGCCGGTGATCAACGCGATCCCGCTTGTGGGAACGGGCCTTGCGTAACGCGCACGACCGCCCTGATCCAAAGGGCACAGGAGGGAAGAATATGACGATCAGAGCTGCGGCGGTAACTGACTGCGCGGCGATCCTGGGCTTTATCCGGGCGCTCGCGGACTATGAGCACATGTCCGATCAGGTGGTGGCGACGGAGGAACTGCTGCGGGAGTGGATCTTCGAAAAGCAAAAGGCCGAGGTCCTGATCGCAGGCGAGGATGGCCGCGACATCGGCTTCGCGCTTTACTTCCACAACTTCTCGACCTTTCTCGGCCGCGCCGGGATCTATCTGGAGGATCTCTTCGTGTTGCCGGAATACCGGGGCAGGGGCTATGGCAAGGCGCTGCTGCGGCGCCTTGCGCAGCTCACGGTGGCGCGCGGCTGCGGTCGGCTCGAATGGGCCTGCCTCGACTGGAATCGGCCGAGTATCGACTTTTATCGCTCGCTCGGCGCCGCGGCCATGGACGAGTGGACGACATACCGCCTGACCGGTGAGACGCTGAAAAATTTTGCAAAGGACGGATGAAAATGGGTATTTTTGATCTTCTCAGGCCCCGGGATATCAATGAGGGCGTGAAAGCATTTCAGGAGACCGCCGGCGCGCGGCTGCTCGACGTGCGGGAGCCGAAGGAGTTTGCCTCCGGGCACATCCCCGGGAGCGTCAATCTGCCGCTTTCGCAGATCGCGGCTGCGAGCGAGCTGATCCCGGACAGGGAAACGCCGCTGTTCGTCTACTGCCTCTCCGGCGGCCGCAGCTCGAGCGCCGTCGGCGCACTTGAACGCATGGGCTTTACACAGGTCCGCAACATCGGCGGCATCCGCGCCTGGCGCGGGGAGATCGAGCGGTAATGAACGCCCGCTGCGGCACAGAGAAAGAGGAGGCGGCAGAGCCATGGCGCAGAGCATGATCCGGGATATGACGCGCGGGCCGGTGACGGCGCAGCTGCTGCGCTTTGCCGCGCCGCTGCTCGCGTCGAACGCGCTGCAGGCGGTCTATAATCTCGTGGATATGGTAGTCGTCGGCAACTTCATCGGCAAGGTCGGCATGTCCGCCGTGTCGATCGGCGGCGACCTTCTGCATCTCCTGACCTTCGTCGCGATGGGCTTTTCCTCCGCCGGGCAGGTGCTGATCGCCCGCGCGGTCGGGGCCGGCCGGCGGGATGAGATCAAAAAGACGATCGGCACCATGTTCACGCTGCTGCTGAGTGCGTCACTCGGCATCGCGCTGCTGTGCTTTTTGCTGCGGGTGCCGATCCTGCGCGCGCTCAACACGCCGGCCGCGGCCTGGAGCTACGCGATGGATTACCTTGTCACCTGCGCGGCCGGGCTCATCTTCATCTATGGCTACAACATCGTCAGCGCGATCCTCCGCGGCATGGGCGACAGCCGCCGCCCGTTCATCTTCATCGCCGTGGCGGCCGTGCTCAATACGGTGCTGGATATTATCTTCGTCCGCTATGTCGGGCTCGAGGTCTTCGGCGCGGCGCTCGCGACGGTGATCGGACAGGGCGTGAGCTTCCTCGCGGCGATCGTGCACCTCTACCGGCGGCGCGAGAGC
>CAMNAE010000253.1 GCA_946530565.1 uncultured Oscillibacter sp. | reverse complement strand
GCACACCGGTCTCTTTTAAAAAGCCCTCTTTGTCAAGCTGCATCGCAAGGGTCAGACCCGTTTGCCCGCCGAGACCGGCTAAAATACTGTCGGGCTTTTCCTTGCGGATGATGCGCTTGATGCTCTCGGTCGTGAGGGGCTCCAGGTAGATCTCGTCGGCCATGGCCTGGTCGGTCATGATCGTTGCGGGGTTGGAGTTGCACAGCACGACGTTCACGCCGGCCTCTTTCAAAACGCGGCAGGCCTGGGCGCCGGCATAGTCGAATTCGGCCGCCTGGCCGATCACGATGGGTCCCGAGCCGATGACCAGGACCTTTTTAATGCTTCTGTCGAGCGGCATCAGTCGGCGCCCCCTTCCATCATCGAAATAAAGCGGTCAAAGAGGAACGACGTATCCTTCGGCCCCGTACAGGCCTCCGGGTGGAACTGCACGGTAAAGGCGCGTTCTTCGGGGTAATCGATGCCCTCGCAGGTGAGGTCATTCGCGTTCACATAGCGCACCGTGCCGTTTTTGAGGCTCTCGCCGTCGACCGCGTAGCCGTGGTTCTGGCTCGTGATGAAGGTGCGCGTGCCGAGCTTGTCACGCACGGGCTGATTGACGCCGCGGTGTCCGTATTTGAGCTTGAAGGTCCGCCCGCCCGCGGCGAGCGCCGTGAGCTGGTGGCCCAGGCAGATGCCGAACATCGGCTTTTTTCCGAGCAGCTTTTGGATCTGAGCGATCTCGAAGGTGTTCTCAGCCGGGTCGCCGGGGCCGTTCGAGAGCATGACGCCATCGATATCCATCGCGAGAATCTCTTCGGCCGGCGTCGAAGCCGGGCAGACGGTGACCGTGCAGCCGCGCTTCTGGAGCTCGCGGATGATGTTGCGCTTGGCGCCGTAGTCGATCAGCGCGACGCGGTGCTTCTCCTCGCCCTCAGCCGGGCAGACAGTC
Source organism: uncultured Oscillibacter sp. (assembly GCA_946530565.1). Taxonomy (GTDB): domain Bacteria; phylum Bacillota; class Clostridia; order Oscillospirales; family Oscillospiraceae; genus Oscillibacter. Next base: position 2,021 of record CAMNAE010000253.1, on the reverse strand, counting down.
TTTTCGACGCAGGTCACTGCCCTTACGACACCGGTGACCTCGTAGTCGCCGAGCTTCTTCAAAAGTGCCTCGTCGGGCTCTTTATCTGAGATCGCGGCGTTCATCACGCCGTGCTCGCGGATGATCCGCGTGAGCGCGCGCGTATCGACGCCGCAAAGGCCCGGCACGCCCTGCTCCTTTAAATACGTATCGAGGTCGCAGTCGCAGCGGAAATTCGACGGCGCGTCGCAGTACTCGCGCACGACGTAGCCCTTCACGCAGCACGCGCCCTCGAAATCGGCGCGGATGATGCCGTAGTTGCCGATCAGCGGGTAGGTCTGCAGCACGATCTGCCCCGCATAGCTTGGATCGGTCAGCGTTTCAATGTAGCCGCACATGCCGGTCGTAAAGACCAGCTCCCCGACGCTCTCGGCAGCCGCGCCGAAGCGCTCGCCCTCGAACACCGTTCCGTCCTGGAGAATCAAATAACCTTTTTCCATCGAAGTCCTCCCCACGCGCTGTGGCCCATGCATATTTCCTGCTGATTATCTGTATTATTATGCATGAACAGGCGCAAAAATGTCAACGGATGATTCATGGGAATTCATGCCTTGATAGGTAATACTTTTTGTGTGAAGGGACGGAAAAGCCCGCCGCCGGAAGGCGGGGCACTTCAGAGGAAACGATGCGCCGGTGCTGAGACCGCGCGCTCCCCGTCCGATTCGATGCGCCGTCCTTCTGCGCCCTTCCCGGCAAATGTGACAAACGGCGTTTCTTTTATGCCTTTTCCAATGGATGATTCCGAAAAATTGTATTTTCCCCCTTGCGCTCCGGGGATTCTTATGCTATAGTCATCATCACGGTAACACTTTACCGTGCTAATTTGCTAATTGGATGAATTTCGGATGAACATACTTTTGGAGGTATTCCCATGAAACGTCTCGTCACCGCTCTTTTAGCCCTCTCCATGGCGCTTAGCCTTGCCGCCTGCGGAGGCTCCTCGTCTTCCTCTTCCTCGTCTTCCTCTTCGTCTTCTACCGCCGCGCCCGCCGCGTCCTCGTCCTCCGCCGCCCCGGCTGCCGCCGAGAGCTCGGATTCCGACAAAGCCTATATCGAAGGCAACGGCGTACTGAAGATCGGCTACACCTACTTTGAGCCGATGAACTACAACGACGCGAACGGCGAGCTCACGGGCTTTGATACCGAATACGCCAAGCGCGTGTGCGAGGAGCTCGGCCTCACGCCGGAGTTCATCGAGATCAACTGGGACACCAAGGAGATCGAGCTCAACTCCAAAAACATCGACTGCATCTGGAACGGCACGACCGTGACTGAGGAGCGCAAGGAGAACATGCTCTTCGGCGATCCCTATGTCGTCAACGCCCAGGTCATCGTCATCCGCAAGGCAGACGCCGAGAAGTACACCGACCTTGCCTCCCTGGCCGGCGCGCGCATGGTCGCCGAGGTCGGCTCGAGCGGTGAGGACGTCATCGAGACCGACGAGATCCTGAGCCAGAACGAGTACAACGCGATGGGCAAGCAGATCGACTGCTTCCTCGAGGTCAAGAGCAACCAGGCCGACGCCGCCGTCATCGACATGACGATGGCCATGACCTACTGCCAGGAGGGCACCGACTACGCCGACCTCTACATGATCCCGGATCTGCGCCTGGCCGAGGAGCAGAACGCGATCGCCTTCCGCAAGGGCAGCGACTTCGCGGCCGTCGTGAACGATGTAACGAAGAAGCTCGTGGAAGAGGGCTTCATGCAGCAGCTTGCCGACAAGTATCAGCTCACCCTCTGGAGCTGAGGGAGCAGGACTGAATGCCAAGGGCCAAGCGCCAAGGCACGAAAACGGTCATTGGATCAGAATAAAGCACAAACAAAACGGGAGCCGGTGCAAGCGCATCGGCTCCCGTTTTACATTCCCTTGGCCCTCGGCCCTATTCCCTACTCCCTACTCTCTACTCCCTGATCCCTGAACCATAAAACGACCGCGGCCTTTCGGCCGCGGTCGTTTTATGGTTCTCTCAATTCTCTTC
>CAMNAE010000252.1 GCA_946530565.1 uncultured Oscillibacter sp. | reverse complement strand
CCGCGCCCGGCGGTAAAAAGCAACGCTTCACGCGCTCGCTCCGGCCGAGGGAGTTTACTTCCTCCGGCGGCTTTCGGATCCTGGTGGGGCGCAACAACCATCAGAACGAGCAGCTCACGTTCAAGACCGCGTCGTACCGCGATCTCTGGTTCCACACACAGAAGTTCCACGGCTCGCACGTGATCTTGTGCACCGAGGGGCGGGAGCCTTCTGAGGCCGACCGGGAGGAGGCAGCGATGCTTGCCGCCTGGTTCTCGCAGGCGCGTGAGAGCGCGCAGGTGCCGGTCGACTATACCGAGGTGCGCGCGCTCAAAAAGGCGCCCGGCGGCCGCACGGGCATGGTCTTTTACCACAGGTATGAAACGATGTATGTGACGCCCGCGGAAGAAAAGCTTCCGAAGGAGCACCGATAACGAACAGGGAGGATACGAAACCATGAGTTCCTGGAACGATATTGCCTTTTCCCCGGCGGAGATCCTTTTGCCGAAGGAGACGGATCTGACAAAGTGGGCCGTGATCGCCTGCGACCAGTTCACCTCTGAGCCGGAGTACTGGGCGGCGGCCGAGCAGACGGTCGGCGACGCGCCCTCCACGCTCAGAATGATCCTGCCAGAGGCGAAGCTCGAGGGCGAGGACACCGCCGCCGCGATCGATGCGATCCACGCCGTGATGGATCAGTATCTCGCGTCCGGGCTCTTTGAGCCTTACAATGACGCGCTCATCTATGTGGAGCGCACACAGCCCGACGGCCGCGTCCGCCGCGGGCTTGTCGGCAAACTCGATCTTGAGGCCTACGACTTCCACGCCGGTTCCCGCACGCTCGTCCGCGCGACCGAGGGCACGGTCCTTTCCCGGATCCCGCCGCGCGTACGCGTGCGTAAGGGGGCAAAGCTGGAGTTCCCGCATGTGATGATGCTGATCGACGACCCTGACAGGACCGTCATCGATCCGCTCGCGGCTCTTCCGGAGCATGCTGCGCCCGTTTATGATTTCGAGCTCATGCTCGGCGGCGGGCATTTGAAGGGCTATTTGCTGCCTGAGGGTGAGAAGGCTCGAGTTTTGGAGGCACTCACGGCACTTAATTCCCCCGAGGGGCAGATCCGTCGCTACGGCTACGCCTCCGAGCAGCCGCTTCTCTACGCGGTCGGCGACGGCAACCACTCCCTCGCCTCCGCCAAGCAGACTTGGGAGGATCTCAAAGCGACGCTTTCACCGGATGAGGCGGCGGCACACCCGGCGCGCTTTGCCCTCGTGGAGCTTGTCAACATCCACGATGACGCCCTCGATTTCGAGCCGATCCACCGCGCCGTGTTCGATGTCGATCCCACCGACGTGATCGATGCACTATTGAAATTCTACCCGCAGGCCTACGAGGGTGAGGGTGAGGGCGATGTCTTCCGCTATCGCTTTGCGGAGCACTCCGGCGTCATCACGGTGCCGTCCTCTCCCGAGTCCTGCCCGACCGGCACGATCCAGGTCTTCCTCGACCGCTATCTTTCGGAGCACGGCGGAAAGGTCGACTATATCCACGGCGACGAGACCGTCTGGGCCATGGGCGAGAAGCCGCGCGCGCTTGCGCTGCTTCTCCCGCCGATCGGCAAGGATTCGCTCTTTGCCGCGGTCAACGCCGGCGGCGCGCTCCCGAGAAAGACCTTCTCGATGGGCGTTGCGCGCGATAAGCGCTATTACATGGAAGGAAGACGGATCCTGTGAGCGCGGCGGTGACGCTCCCGGCATGGGCGAAGATCAATCTCGCGCTCGACATCCTGCGAAAACGCGACGACGGCTACCACGACCTCTGTATGGTCATGCAGAGCATCTCGCTCTGCGATGCACTTACGGTGGAGGAACGCGGCACGGGATTCTCTCTGCAGAGCGACGGCTTCACCGTGCCCGCGGGGAAGAAGAGCCTTGAAGAGCGTGCCTGCGACGCATTTTTCGCTGCGCTTGGCAGGAAGGCGCCGGCGCTGAATGTGTTTCTTAAAAAGAACGTGCCCGCCTATGCCGGACTTGGCGGCGGGAGTGCGGACGTCGCGGCGCTTTTAAGGTATCTGCGCCGTACGTTTGCGCCCGAAATGACCGATGCGAAGCTTTCGGAGATCGGCCTTTCGATCGGGAGCGACGTGCCCTTCTGCCTGCGCGGCGGAACGGCTCAGGCCGAGGGGCGCGGCGAAGTGCTCACGGACTTAACACCGCTCCCGGACTGCCATATCATCCTGGTGAAGCCGGACTTCGACATCCCGACGCCGGAGCTTTTCGCGCGCGTGCGAGTTTCCGATCTCCGGGAGCGGCCGGACATCTCCGCGATGTGCCGTGCGCTCAGTGCTGGCGATCTTGCGGGCGTCTGCCGCGCCGTGCGCAATGTCTTTGAAGAGGTCCTGCCCGAAGAAGAGCGCAGAACGGTCGATGCCCTGAAGGCGCGGCTTGTCAGTCGCGGCGCGCTCGCTGCCGCGATGAGCGGCTCCGGTTCGACCGTCTTCGGCATTTTCAATGAGATCGATACGGCAGTCCCGGCGCTCGACGCCCTCGCGCACGAGGGGGCAAAATGCTTTTTGGCCGCTCCCGTCTCGCGGGAGCAGGTGCAGAATAGTTGACATAAAACTTGCTTCAGGAGGTGCATCCCATGCTGAATCTCTGGCTCGGCCGGGCAGGCAGCGGCAAATCCGACCGCATCTATGAGGAGATAAGCACGCTCGGCGACAGCTCGCAGCAGATCCTGATCGTGCCGGAGCACACCTCCTACCGCGCGGAGGTAGAGCTCTGCCGCCGCGGCGGCGACAGCGTGAGCCGGCACGCGGAGGTTTTGAGCTTTCGCCGCCTCTGGGCGCGGGTACAGCTCCGGGTTGGAGCGGGCGGCGCGCAGAGCCTTGACGCGGGGGGCAGGCTCCTTACGCTGCAGCGCGCGCTCAAGCGCCTGGCGCCTTCGCTGCAGGTCTACCGGCGGGCTTCGAAAAAGCCCGCCTTTCTCACGGAGATG